>JBBQOT010000077.1:0-8770 GCA_038331165.1 Acetobacterales bacterium | reverse complement strand
CGTCCCTTCCACTTCGGGTCGGCGAGTTGCTCATACGTCATGGCGACGTCGGGGACCCGGTCCTTCGACACCAGGATGACGCGCGCTCGCAACGACAGCGGTATCCAGTTGGCTCCGGCATCGCGCAGGCTGGCGGGTACGCCGGCGTCGACGACGGGGGAAGAGAGGCGCTGGGTCAGCCCCTTGCGATCGAGGTCGACGAGGCTGCCGACGTCGGCGGTCATGAGCACATCGGCCGGTGAGCGCGCGCCCTCTGCCGCCACCCGCTCGGCCAAGCCGGCGTTCATGAACACCGTGTTGACTTTGATGCCGGTCTTGGCGGTGAAGCTCTGCAACAGTGGCTGGATGAGCCCGGGCTCGCGGGCAGTGTAAAGGTTCACCTCCTCGTTCGGTCTCGCCAGAGTCGGCGACAGCATGAACGCGGCGATGGGCAGGGTGAGAGTCGCCCGGCGGGCAAGGAGGAGAGGGCGGAAGGTCATGCGTGAGTGTCCACTACGAACTGCAATTGCGAGTAATTCGCAATTGTAGACGGTTCGGAGAGTGCTAGCAAGACGCAGTGGGGCGGTGATGGCGAAATTGGCACGCCCAGCGCACAGGTCGGGAGTCGCTGTTCTCGCGACCTGGCCGTCAGCGGCGAATCAGCGCGCGGTAGTTCCGATGCCGTGGTACTGAAGGCCGGCAGCCTGCATCGCCGCGGGATCGAAGAAGTTGCGCAGATCGACGACAACCTTGCCTGCCATCCGTTCGCGGACCGCCTCGGGCGTCATGGTGCGGAAGGCCTCCCACTCGGTGATCAACACCAGTGCATCGGCCCCCTCACTCGCTTCCTCGCCCGATCGGCAGTAGGTGACGTCGGCTGGCAACAGGGGGCGGGCAAGGTCCATGCCCTGGGGATCGTACACACTAACGATCGCCCCGTCCTCGACCAGGCGCGCAACGATCGGAATCGACGGCGAATCGCGCATATCGTCAGTGTCTGGCTTGAAGGTGAGCCCCAGCACGCCGATCCGCTTGCCGCGCACCGTCCCGCCACAGGCGGCGATGATGCGTGCGGACATGCCGGCCTTGCGGGCATCGTTCACTGCCACGACCGCCTCAATCAGCCGCGACGGCGCACCGGCCTCCTGCGCGATGCGGACCAGGGCGAGCGTATCCTTCGGGAAGCAGCTGCCGCCAAATCCTGGGCCTGGCTGCAGGAAGCGCGGGCCGATCCGCGCGTCTAGCCCGATGGCGTGCGCCACCTCCTTCACGTTCGCGCCGACCTTCTCGCACAGATCGGCCATCTCGTTGATGAAGGTCACCTTCATCGCCAGGAAGGAGTTGGCGGCATACTTGATCAGTTCAGCCGTCTCGACCCCGGTGTAGATCATCAGGTCCGGCCGGGTGACCAGGGGCGCATAGAGCCGGCCCAGTACCTCGCGGGCGCGTGATGCATTGCAGCCAACGACGACGCGGTCCGGCTGCATGAAGTCACGGATGGCGCTGCCTTCGCGCAGGAACTCGGGATTGGATGCGACGTCGACATTCAGTCCGGGCGCGACATGCTCGATGATGGCGGCGATGCGCCGTCCAGTGCCGACCGGGACGGTCGACTTCGTCACCACCACGGCATAACCGGTCAGGCACCGCGCTACCTGTTCGGCGGCGGCATAGACATAGGTCAGGTCGGCATGGCCGTCGCCGCGGCGCGTGGGGGTGCCCACAGCGATGAATACGGCATCGGCGCCCTGTACCGCGCCGGCGAGGTCAGCGCTGAAGGAAAGGTTGCCCTTGGCGACGTTCTCGGCCACCAGTTCGGTCAGGCCCGGCTCGTAGATCGGGATGCGCCCCTGTTGCAGCGCCTGCAATCGCGCCGGATCGGCCTCGACCACCGCGACCTCGGTGCCGAAGGCGGCAAAGCAGGCACCGGACACGAGGCCCACATAGCCGCCACCGATCATCGCGATCTTCAATGTCTCTTCTCCGCTGCAACCCGCGATACAATCGGGCATTGCCGTGCGCACCGCGCATGCTGTGCCGCTAAACAGCACATCCCGCTCCGCTTTGCCACCGCAGGACCCGCGGCACCGTTGACCCCGGGGCAGAGCGTGGCACAGGCTGACCCTGCCCAGCCGCAGACCGTAGCGCGCGTTTTATGGAGGAACCCTTGCGCTGGCTGAGGTTCGCCGTCTGGAGCGCGAGGAACTTGGCGTGCGGAGCGTCAGCCTCAACAGCGGCTTCAGCCATGCCGATGTTTGGCAAGCCGGGCCGAGTATGACGGTCACTGGGGAGGGGGATACTGGGCGGTTGCAAATAATAGCCGATGCGATGATGGCCGACGGGTTCCGCCGCCGCGCCGAGGAAACGGTGCGGCTAGCTACGGTGGCCGAGGCTGTGAAGGCGCTGCGCGACGGGCGCCCTGGCGCGCCGGTAATCGTGGCCGACTACACCGATGCGCCGGGTGGCGGCGCCTATGGCGACGCGACGTGTTGCTGCGTGCGATGATCGCCGCCGGGCTGCGCGACGCGGCTTTCGGCGCAATCTGGGACCCGGCGACTGGCGCCCAGGCGGCCGCTGCCCGCGTCGGGTCGCGGATCGCGGTGCGGCTCGGCGGTGGATCGACCCGGTATTCTCCGACGCGCCGATTGAAGCCGAGGCATAGGTGATACGGCTGTCCGATGGCACCTATGTGCACGAGGGGCCCTACGCCTCTGGCACGGTCGGCAGCTTCGGCGCCAGCGCACTGCTGCGCATCGGCGCCATCGACGTGATCGTCAGCACCGAGAACAAGAACATTCTCGACCAGCAGCAGTTCAAGATCTTCGGTATCGATCCGGCGCGATGTGCGGTCGTGGGGCTTAAATGCATGCACGGCTTTCGCGCCGCCTTCGAGCCGGTGGCCGCCCGCGTGGTGTCGTGCGACGCGGGCGGGCTGACCACGTATGACTATTCTCGCTTACCGTTCGCGAAACTGCGTCGACCGATCTGGCCGCTCGATGCGGAGTAATGGCCGCATTATGCGGTTCCACCTGTGCAATCCCCGTTCTAGGCTGCCGTAGACAGTTCGTTTGTCAGAACACACGGAGTTGCTATGACCCCGCCCCGCCCCAGCCGACGCGCCTTCATCGCCGCTGCCGCCGCCCTGCCGCTCGCAGCGCCCCGCCTCGCCGCGGCCCAGGGTCCGCGGGTGCTGAAGTTCGTGCCGCATGCCGACCTCACAGTGGTCGATCCGTCGTGGAGCGCCACCTACATCACCCGCAACTTCGCGATGATGGTATACGACACGCTGTACGGTACCGATGCCAACTTCAACGTAACGCCACAGATGGCTGCCGGCCACGTGGTCGAGGATGACGGCAAGACCTGGATCATCACCCTACGCGACGGGTTGAATTTCCACGACGGCACGCCGGTGCTGGCACGTGACGCGGCGGCGAGCATCACCCGCTGGGGGCAGCGCGACAACATGGGCCAGACGGTGGCCGACCGAGCCGACGAGGTGTCGGCGATCGATGACAGGCGGATCAAAGTGCGCCTCAAGCAACCCTTCCCTCTGCTGTCGGCCGCTCTGGGTAAACCCGGCTCGATGGTGTGCGCCGTCATGCCTGAGCGGCTGGCCGCTGGCGACCGCGCCAAGCCCATCACCGAAGTGATGGGCAGCGGCCCATACCGGTTCGCGACCGGTGAGCGGGTGGTCGGCTCGCGCGCGGTGTTCACGCGCAACGCGCAGTATCTGCCTGTGGCCAACGGCGCGCCGAGCTTCATCGCTGGGCCGAAGATCGTGAACTTCGATCGGGTAGAGTGGCACGTGATCCCCGACTCCTCCACCGCCGGGGCCGCACTGCAGGCCGGTGAGGTGGACTGGTGGGAGAACCCGTCCACCGACCTGCTGCCGCTGCTGCGGCGCACCGGCAACGTCACGGTGCAGAACCACGACAAGAGCGGCTACCTGGGCTTCTTGCGCTTCAACCACCTGATCGCACCGTTCAACAACCCGGCGATCCGCCGCGCGGTGTGGTGGGCGGTGAACCAGGCGGACTACATGACCGCGGTGGCCGGCACCGACCGGGCGATGTGGAACGATGGCGTGGGGTTCTTCGCGCCGGGTGGCCCGTGGGCCAGCGATGCCGGGATGGAGCGGCTGAACGCGCCACGTGACTCTGCCCGCACCAAGCGCGAACTGGCGGCGGCCGGATACAAGGGCGAGAAGACGGTGGTGCTGGTGCCGAGCGACGTGCCGGCGCTGAAGTTCGCCGGTGAGGTGGGGGCCGACATGCTGACGCGCGCCGGGTTCAACGTGGAGCCCGTCTATACTGACTGGGGCACGCTGGTGCAGAGGTTGTCGCGCCAGGAAGCGGTGGAGCAGGGCGGCTGGAACGTGTTCCATAGCTACTGGTCGGGCGTGGATCAGCTTGATCCGGCGGTGAATTCCTCGTTGCGGGCGGTCGGCAAGCGCGGCCGAACCGGATGGCCCGACAGCCCGCAGATCGAGGCGCTGCGCGATGCCTGGCTGGCCGCGCCGACCGAGGCCGAACAGAAGCAGTTGGCGCGCGAGATCCAGCTTCAGGCCTTCGAGGACGTGCCGTACATTCCGTTCGGTCAGTTCTTCGCGCCGATGGCCTATCGCAAGAACATCTCCGGCGTGCTCGACGGTTACGCAGTGTTCTGGAACGTGAAAAAGGGCTGAGCGGGATGACCGAACTCTGGCGGCTTGATGCCACCGATCAGGCGCGGCTGATCCGTAACGGCTTGGCGTCGGCGCGGGAGGCGGTTAACCCCTATCTGAACGCGGCGGTTCAGCAGATGGGCCGCCAAGGTCCCGACCGCCTCGGCGAGATGGCACCTGAAGGAGCAAGGGAAACTGCGCTTTCACGACCGCATCGCCGACCATCTGCCGGGGTTCGAGAAGCATCGCAAGGGGGAGATTACCATCTTCCAGGCGTTGACCCATCAGGGCGGATTCCCCTCGGCCTTGATCCCGCCGGAGGCCTGAGCCGACCATGACGTGCTGCGGCGCGTGGTCTGTGACATCCAGCCGGAATGGCCGGCGGGCATCCTGCTGCAATACCATGGCTTGTCGGCCCATTGGGTGATTCCGCTGGGCCTTCCGGATGCGCCGGCGCTTGGCGGAGAGCACTGATGCCCGTCGGGCCGCCGGTGTGCCGGGCGGCGGCAGATATGGCACCGCGCGCGCCATGGCGGCGTTCTAACAGATGCTGGTGCAGGGCGGCCGTCTGGGTAACACGCGGCTGCTGGCGACACCTCGAGGACTGGCACGACAGCCGCACCGAAGTGATCAGCAACCTCGTACACTCGGCGATTCTGAATTAGCGCGACTTGCCGGCCCATGTCGCTGCGGCGAGAATGGCGGTGGGAGGACCCGCCGCAATGATGTTCGAACTGTCCGAAGAGCACCGCATGCTGAAGGATCTGGTGGCGAAATTCGTCGACCAGGAGCTGATCCCGCTGGAACGCGCGGTTTTGGCGCGCGAGGCGGCGGGGGGCAAGGCGGGCCTGTCGGATGGCGAGGAAGAAAAGCTGCTGGCCCGCTGCCGCGAGCTGGGGCTGTGGGCGCTGGACGTGCCGGAGGAGATTGGCGGGGCCAACCTGCCGGCGGTGGCGCTGATGGGGATGAATGAGGAGTTGGGCCGCTGCGCCTATCCCTTCACCTTCCCGCCGGACAGCCCCAACCTGCATATGCTGCTGGCGGTGGCGAGCCCGGAGCAGCGCAAGAAGTACATGGAGCCCTATGCGGCGGGGACGGCGCGCTCGGCGATCGCGATTTCCGAGCCGGGGGCGGGCGGCGATCCCGCGGGGATGATCACGCGGGCGGTGCGGGACGGCGATGACTGGGTGATCAACGGGCGCAAGATATGGGTCAGCCGGGTGCCGTATGCCGATTTCATCATCGTGATGGCGCGCACTGGGGATGGCAAGCGGCAGGACGGGGTGACCGCCTTCATTGTGGAGAAGGGGGCGAAGGGTTTTATCATTGAGCGCGAAATCCAGATGATCGGCGGCCAGCGCACATATGAACTGGTGTTCGAGGATTGCCGGGTGCCGGCGAGCCAGATGCTGGGCGAGATGGGCCGCGGGTTTGCGCCGATGCAACTGCGGCTGATCGTGCGGCGGTTGCAGATGGGGGCGTGGTGCATCGGCATGGCGACGCGGGCGTTGGGGATGCTGTGCGAGCATGCGCGCAATCGCACGACGTTTGGCGCCAAGCTGTCGGAGCGGCAGGCGATCCAGTGGTGGGTAGCAGACGCGGCGACCAAGATCCATGCCTGTCGGCTGATGGTGATGGACGCGGCGGCGAAATACGACGCCGGCCAGAACGTGCGCACAGAGGCGTCGATGATCAAGGTTTATGCCACCGAGATGGCGAGCGAGATCATCGACCATGCGATGCAGGCGCATGGCGCGATGGGGATGACCAAGGAGCTGCCGTTGCAGCTGATGGCGTCCAAGGTGCGGACCATGCGGATTTACGAGGGTCCGTCGGAAGTGCACCGGATGACGATCGGCAAGCGGGTGCTGGACGGGAAGTGGGGCTGAACACGGAACTCTATTATTATTACGATAACGTAACTATATAGGCGCAGTTAGGCGAGGCGGTCGGAGTGGTGTTTTGAAAGTTGTTCCCGCTTGGCGCGGCGGTTTGCCCGCATCGCGGGATGGCGCGACCCAGTATCGGCGAGGGCGCTACTTGGCGGGGATGCGGATTTGGCGGGGGCGCGGGGTGCGCCGTCCGCCGCCGGAGCCTGCCGGCGGGGTCCGGGTTGGCGAGTGGGGGTTGGATGGGTCGCGGCTCGCCGGAATGCGGTTGGCGGGGGCGCGTTGCAGCCTGTTCATCCTGTGCTGCGAGATCGAGCAGGCGCGCGAGCCATGACTCCGCGGCGGCTTGAGGCTTGGCGCAGCGGGAGTGCGGACGTAGGGGCAGGGTACGGGCGGGCGTGCGGGCGAGGAGGGTGCCGGCGCGGAATTGTTCCAGCAGGGTATCGAGGCGGGTGAACAGGCGCGCCACGCTCTGCTCCAGCAAGGCGCGCAGCGGGGCCAGCAGCAGCGCCAGCAGAGCGCGCGCGGCCTCCGGAGTCCGCGCGCCAGCAGCGATGCCGGCGGCGTCCGCGCCTTGGGTGAGGGTGAGTATGGGTTTCATGTCAGGGAATATATATAACTAACGTCTTCGGAGGAAGCTTTTATTCCATTCGTTTTTTGCATGGTAGCCTTGCAGGTGCGCTTGCCGATACCGGCGCAAGGGTGTGCCCGGCGGGGCATGTGATGCGTTTGACGGACAGGCATTCTGGACCGTGGCGGCTGGTATCGTGGCTGCCTGCTCTTGGTGGTTTCGGCGGTAGGGCTCAGTCCCAGGCCTCAGGCAGTGTCGTCCTCCCGCATCAGGGTGTCGACGTCGCGGCCGGCGTAGAGGACGCCCAGGATGATCACGTCGGACTCGGCCACCAGAAAGGCGATGGTCATGCGGCGGCGGTAGCCGGTGGTACGCAGGCCCGCGCGGATGTGGTCACGCCGTGTGCCGCCGGAGCGGGAATTCGGCGAAGCCGAGAAGATGCTGCCGGATTGCCTCGACATAAGCGAAGGCGCGATCGGGTGGGGCGGCGTCGGCGATGAGGTCGTAGAGGGCGCGCAGGTCGTCGAGCGCTTCCGGGGTGAAGACGACCCTATGCGTCACGCGGGCCGGGCTTGGTGCGGCTTGTGGCATGGTGGGCCGAGAGGGCCGCACCAACCTGGTCGGCGGTCAGGGCGCGGTTCGGGCTGGTCTGCATCGTGTCGGCGACAGGGGCGACTTCGTCGCGGAGCCAGCGTTCGATGGCGGTGTCGCGTTCCTGGAGGGCGCGCAGGCCGGCGCGGACCACCTCGCTAGCGGAGGCGTAGCTACCGGAGGCGAAGAGCCTGTCGATGGTGCGCGCCTGGTCAGCGGTGAGACTGATGGTGCGTTTTTGGACGGTGGGCGTGGCGTGCCTCCGGGTAGTGTGAC
Source organism: Acetobacterales bacterium (assembly GCA_038331165.1). Lineage (GTDB taxonomy): Bacteria > Pseudomonadota > Alphaproteobacteria > Acetobacterales > Acetobacteraceae > CAMDGX01. The sequence goes on along the minus strand of JBBQOT010000077.1, from coordinate 798 downwards.
GGCATCATACCGCCCAGCAGATGCCGAGGGAACGGAGCTTGGATGGGGTGGGACCGTTCCTCGACAGGATTGTCTTCTTGCGGACAAAGAGGCAATGATGGCCGTGACCGATCAGTGCCGTTCGATTCGGCGGCGGCCCAAGTCAGGGGAAACACCATTGACTAGCATTGGCACGAGACGGCTGGCACGGCGGGTGAGCGCGGAGGAGGCTGCGCGGCTGGTGAAGAGTGGCGACTGGGTGGAATATTTCAGCACCTTCAGCCAGCCGGATGCCTTCGACCACGCGCTGGCGGCGCGCAAAGCCGAGCTTCGGGACGTGAAGATACGCGCCGGCCTTTCGGTGCGGCCTCGCGCGGTGTTGGAGGCGGACCCGGAGGGTGTCCATTTCCAATGGCTGAACTGGCATTTCAGCGCGTATGACCGCCGGATGCACGATGCGGGCATAAGCCACTACATCCCTTCGAACCTGGGGGAGATTGGCGACTACTACCTTCGGTTCATCGACCCGCCGGAGGTGGCGGTGGTGCGGGCGCGGCCGATGGGCAAGGACGGCATGTTCAACCTGGGCCCGAACAGCCTGTGGCATCGGGAGATCCTGGCGCGGGCCAAGGTGGTGATCGTGGAGACCAACGAGGCGTTGCCGCATGTGTTTGACGAGCAGGCCGGGCTGCATGCCAGCGACGTGGACTATGTGATCGAGGGCGAGCGGACGGCCATGCCGGCATTGCCCAACGCGGCGGCAACCGAGTTGGACCGCGCGGTGGGGCGGCTGATCGTGGGGGAGATCGAGGACGGGTC
>JBBQOT010000076.1:0-8775 GCA_038331165.1 Acetobacterales bacterium | reverse complement strand
GCGGCTGAAGGAAGGCAAGGCCAGGGCTTTGCCCTGGACCCACCAAAGGCCGACGGCCTTTGGAAACCCATTTTATTTCAATAGTATGAGGTCCAGGGGCTCGGCCCCTGGTGGGTCCAGGGCAAAGCCCTGGCCTGGCTTGGCCATGGGTCACTCCAAACGGAGGTTGGTATGACGTATTCGATTCAAGATGATCTTCGCCAGACGTTGAGATCAATGGGCGGAAATTTGAAGCGCAGATCATCAGGACCGAGAACGCCATCCGAGGACTGGTTGCACACTCAAGCGCGAATTTCGGAACGGTACCGTATCCGCCGCCAGTGAGCATCACCTCCGGCGGGAGTTCGCCGCAATCGGCTGGGATCGCGATTCGTTGCTTCATGCTGCGAAGCTGGATGACGAAGTTCGACGGCGCGAGACCGAGGCTCGAGTGCTGCGGGAACTGAGCGATGCAGTATTTGGGGTGGTGTCGGCGGTTCCAGCGGTTGGGGAGTAGGCTGGCGTCTGTCTCGCTGCCAATCATGCCGGGCTGTCCTACGCACATGACATGCGCCGGCCCAGATTAGACCAACGCTGGCGGCCGACGGCGCAGCTTGCTACGGCCTGGGCGGCGCGCTACTCCCCCACTCCACCGCCACCTCCTTCAGCAACCCCGGCAGCTTCATCCCCTTCGGATGCTTCCCATCCATGATCGCCTCCATCAAGTCCGGCGCGAGCAGCGCCAGCATCGAGATTTGGCCCAGATAGCCGCGGTCGCGCGTCTCCCCGCCTGCCAGTTCACTGACCGAGCCGTAGTCCATCATCAGGCATCCGCCGTCGGCGGTAATGTGTCATGGTGCCGCCAGGCTATCGTGGCGGCTGGTCCCGTCGCGACCGCAGCGGCGTGTCGGTTCGCGGCGTTGTCGCCTGGGCCGGCGCCTTCGCCTTTGTCATGGATTTGGCCGTCGGCTTCGCCTTGGCGGCTGGACGAACTGCTGGCACGAGCTTGGCTGGCGGTTGGGGCGCTCGGGCCTTCGCGGTTCTGCTGCCGGCAGGCACACTGCGGACCGAGGTGGAAGGCGGCGACGACGGAATCTTCCACATTTTCGCCCCGATACTGGCTACTGCCGCTGGTTCGCCAGCCGAGGTTCTCGACGCCGCCTTGCCCACGCTTCCCGGAGGGACCGCACGGGCGGCCACATTCTTGCGCTCCGCGGGCACGACCAGTGGGGCGATCGGTTTCGTCATTTTCGGCGCCTTGGGCGATGACATGATCGAAGCTTCATCCACCGCCATGTCCAATCCAAACAGCGCTGACATATTGTCGTCCACCAGCACCTTGGCGGCATCCGGTCGCGTCTTGGACAGCGGCAAAGCGCTATCGAGGTTCGCCACCAACTCTCGATGATCCACGGAACGCAATTGAAACAGCAGTTCCGGCCGCTCGTCGAGGCGCGCACCGACGGCGTAGAGGACGGCGGCGATATGCTTGCACATCGAAGCATAGTCCGGGCAGCTACAGGAGAATCCGATTTCCAATGGGTTCGGGAACAATCCCGTTCCCTGTTGGCATATCCGCTGCATCACCGCTTTGGAAAACCTGCCTTGCAGCAGTTCCACCAGGGAGTCGATGCCGCCCGCGCAATCCTGGCAGGTCGACCGCCATTGCGCACTGGGCAAGGCACCGATGCTGACTGATACACGGTAGAGCGATGATCCGCTGACCAATGCCCGGATCTCGCAGGGTCCGATCTGCAAATCTACTACGGACCCGTTGCGCACATAGGTCCGGCCGCGCGGGAGGCGGTTCTCGAAATCCTGGTAGCTCTCCAGGTTGTCGCACCAGGCCGCACCCCAGAACGTCGTGGCGATCCGCCTGCCGGCGATTTTCACCGGCGAGATGGTTTGCCCCTTCTGCGCCAGTTTCGCCACCTCGCGTACAGCCTGCTGGCGCCGCGCGGCGACGGGAACATATGGAGCCCAGCCGCCATAATACCGTGACATCAGACTCAGTCCTTCAGTGCGGCATTCAAATCCAGGGCCACCAGGCGCAGCAGTTGGTCGTCCCGCATTTCGGTGAGATTGATCTCACCGGAGCCCGAGTCGGACAAAAGGTCGTCGGACAAATTCTTCTTGGACTCGATCAGGGCGTCAATCTTTTCCTCGACGGTGCCCTGGCAGACGAATTTATGCACCAGCACGTTCCGCTTCTGGCCGATGCGAAAGGCACGGTCGGTCGCCTGGTTCTCCACCGCAAGATTCCACCAGCGATCGAAATGCACGACATGGGATGCCGCCGTCAGGTTCAGGCCCGAGCCGCCAGCCTTCAACGACAGGACGAAAAACGGCACGGTCTCGTCCTCCTGGAAGCTGCGCACCAGGGCCTGACGGTTGCGGACCGCAGTTTCACCATGCAGCACCAGGCCAGCTCGACCAAAGATAGCACCGAGGAAGGCGGCGAGCGGGCCGGTCATTTCGCGGAACTGGGTGAATATCAGCATCTTTTCCTGTCGCGACGCCACGACTTCGGCGATCTCACGCAGTCGCGTCCATTTGCCGCTGTCTTCCTCCGCCCAAACGCCGTCGTTCAGCCATTGCGAGGGGTGGTTGCAGATCTGCTTTAAGCGCATCAGGGTCGCCAGCACGATGCCCTTGCGCTGGATGCCGTGCGCTTCCTCCAGCGCCGCGGCGAGGTCGGACACGGTCTGCCCATATAACGCCGCCTGCTTGCGGCTGAGGTTGCAGTTGGCCTTGATCTCGGTCTTGTCCGGCAGATCGGCGATGACGGTCTTGTCCGTCTTCATGCGCCGCAGGATGTAGGGGCGCACCAACTCGCGCAGGGGGCCATACGGGTTCTTGGCACGATCGGCCAGCCCTTTGGTGTAGCTGGTGAATTGCTTGGCGGTTCCCAGCAGGCCGGGGTTGATGAAGTCGAAGATGGACCACAAATCGCCCAGATGGTTTTCCACCGGGGTGCCGGTCAAGGCGATGCGCGCCTGGGCCTTCAACGCCTTGGTGGCCTTGGTCTGCTTGGCATTCGGGTTCTTAATCGCCTGCGCCTCGTCCAGCACCACCAGGTGCCAACTCGTCTGCGCCAGGATCGGCAAGCGCAGCAAGGAGCCGTAGCTGGTAATGACCAGGTCGACCGACGCCAGGTCCTCCACGGTCAACTGCTGTGCCTGATCCGCCGTCATCGCGGAGGGATGTAGAATCCGCGCGGTCAGACTCGGCGCGAACCGTTCGATTTCGGCGGACCAGTTGGCCAGCAACGATGCCGGAGCCACCAGCAGGCTCGGCTTCCCATCCCGGTGCGCTTTGGCGTGCACCAGCAGCAGGGCAAGAATCTGAATGGTCTTGCCCAGCCCCATGTCATCCGCGAGGCAGGCCCCCAGGCCCAGGCCAGACAACAGTCGCAGCCACGCCACACCGGCCTCCTGATACGGTCGTAGCGTGCCGTTCAGTGCTGCTCCGGGGTCGGCGTCCCCGGCTGCGGGGGCCCGCAATGCCCGCAATGTCGCTTCCAGCCAGGGGCCGGCGATTACTTGGGCCCAGTCGGCGGCAAGCGGGTCGGCGGCGAGCGGGTCGGCGGCGAGCGGGTCGGCGGCGAGCGGATCGTCCGCAACTTTCGCCACACTCGCGCCGGACAGCAGACGCATGGCTTCGGCGAAGGTCAGGCCATCCCGTGCGGCGAGCGCCTCCGCGGCGCGGAATTGCTCCATCGCCCGTTGCAGGCGCCCGCGATCAACCTCCACCCATTGCCCGCGCAGCAGCACCAGACTGTCGGTGCCGGCCAGCAAGTCGTGCACTTCCTGGTCCGTCAGCGGCGCTCCCTCCAGCGTAACCGCCATGCGGAAGTCCATCACCGCATCCAGCCCCATGAGCGACGGCTTGCGCGCCCCCACGGTCGCCGTCACCTGCGGACGGGACGGGCGGTTGGCCCGCCAAGCCGCGGGCATGCGCACAACTACCCCGGCGCTTTCCAGTTCCGGTGTGCTGGCGAGGAAGCGGGCGGCATCGCCGGGGCCCCAACGCAGGGGATGGAAAATCTCCCCTGCATCGACCATGGATCGCAGCCAGGCGCAGGTCTCCGCCGCCCGCTGCACCGGCAGTAGCAGGGACAGCAGCTTGTCGCGATTATCCGCTCCCGCATACTCTCGCAGCGCCTGGCCGAGCGGCACGTGCTGCGCACGGGCCTGGGCGGAAAGCCGCGTCACGTAGGTCGCCATGAAAGCAAAGGGCCGCTCCGGATCGCGCCGATTCTCCGCCAGGTTGAAATGCACCCGCCCGACCACGTTCCAGGCGGGATTCAGGCTCTTGAGAAAGCTGGGGAGATCGGTACTCGCGACGCCGAGCGCGTGGGTGAAGGCCTGGCCAATCTGATGCCATAGCAGTCGCAACAGGTCGGTGCTGATATACTCCGCGCCCGGCATCATTGGCGCGGTCAACACCAGGGTGGCCAGCTCGGTCTCGGTCGGCGGCGGCACGTCCGGCATCGTCACATCGCCGGGCGTTCCGGACGACAGCAGGCACAGGGCGCCGGCATACTGCGCTGAGAAGCTGCGCCACCAGACGAGGGCGGGTGGCAGCAATTGCCCGACCTCCCCGGCGCCAAGCTGCAGCAATCCTCGCCCCGTGCTTTCGGCGAACGCCTTGGTCAACCGCATGACGGCCCGCTCGTCCAGTCCGGGCAGGTTTGCGGTTTCCTCCAGCACGAGACGACCATGCGGCGTCAGCCGCAGTCCTGACATATCGCGCACCGCGATAGCCGTCTTCTCCTGTCCCATCAGCACCACTAGCTTCTTCCTACGAGTAGCGCCGGTATACAGCAGGTTCCGCCGCGGCATGGCGACGGTGATCCTTCAGTGTCCTCAAGGGTAAAATTCCGGAGGGTCTGTGTCTCATCATCATTGGCACGGAGGGCGACGCCCGACCCTGTTTGAGGAATCCGGCCTCGTCGATCACCGAAACGGCATCGGCTTCGGCAACGGTTTCGACGACATAATCGCGCACGCTGGCGCGCAGCGCATCCGCCACATGCTCCCGCGTGAACAACGACCCTGTGCGGGTCTTCACCTCTCGCAGCGACGACGCCCAAAGCTCCAACGTCGTCTCGATCGATGCCCCTGCCATCCCACGACCTCCGAATCATGGTTACCCATTGATTCGGAGACCTTCAGAACACGCAACTTTAATGCTATATCGGGCCGCAACCGTCGGCGATCGGGGCGCGCTGGCCAAGCGGCTGGCAGCTACTGGAACAGCCTGAGCGCCGAGGCCGCGGTGCGCCACACGCCCCAGGCGAGGGGGAGGCCGACCAGCAGCCACAATAGTACCAGGCGGGTGCTCATCGCCGTGGCTCCAGCGGGCGGATCAGTCGGTTGCACACAAAGCCCACCGCTAGTAGGGCGGCCATGATGTACATCGTCACCGTATAGGCCTGGGCCGGCGGAACGCCGCGGCCGATCTGCCAGGCGCGCAGATAGTTCACCAGCACAGGACCGAGCACGCCGGCAACTGACCAGGCGGTCAGCAGGCGGCCGTGGATGGCGCTGACCTGAAAAGTGCCGAACAGGTCGCGCAGATAGGCCGGGATGGTGGCGAAGCCGCCGCCATAAAGCGACAGGATCAGCGCAAAGCCGGTGACGAACAGCCCGATCGACCCGAGATTCCCGGCCAGCGGCACCACGGCGTAGAGGGCCAGGCCAAGGGCGAAGAAGATCGCATAGGTCGCCCGGCGGCCGATTCGGTCGGAGATCGACGACCAGAAGAACCGCCCGCCCATGTTAAACAGGCTCAGCAGGCCGACGAAGCCGGCGGCGGCGGCGGCGTCGACGCGGCCGGGAAACATCTCCTGGATCATCGGCGAGGCTTGGCCCAACACGCCGATGCCGGCGGTGACGTTCAAGCACAGCACTGCCCACAGCAGCCAGAACTGGCGGGTGCGGATCGCCTCGGCGACCGGGATGCCGCGCACCTGGGCGGCTTGCGGCGGGGTCCAGCCGGGGGGCGTCCAGCCTTCTGGCGGGACGCGCACCACGGCTGCACCCACTAGCATGAAGGCGAGATAGATCGCGCCAAGCGCCAGGAAGGTCTGCCATACGCCGGGGCTGGGGAAGCACGCCATCAGTGCCACCTCCAGCGGGGCGGCGACCAGCGCGCCGCCGCCGAAGCCCATGATGGCCAGCCCGGTTGCCATGCCCGGGCGGTCGGGGAACCATTTTATCAGCGTGGAGACTGGGGAGATGTAGCCGATGCCCAGGCCGCAGCCGCCGAGCACGCCGTAGCCGAGATAGACCAGCCAAAGCTGGTGCCAAGCCACTCCGGCCGCGGCGACGACGAAGCCGCCGGAGAAGCACAGCGCGGCCACCGTCATCGCACGGCGCGGGCCGACCCGCTCGACCCAGCTGCCGAACAGGGCGGCGGACAGGCCCAGCACGGCGATGGCGAGCGAGAATATCCAGCCAAGCCCGGCCAGCGTCCAGTCGGCGTCGGTGCCGCCCAGCAGGCGAGTCATCGGCAGGTTGAATGGCGAGAAGGCATAGGCCTGGCCAATCGACAGGTGCACAGCCAACGCGGCCGGGGGCACCATCCAACGGCTGTAGCCCGGCGGGGCCACGGTACCGGCGCGGTCGAGCAGCATGCGGTGGCGCCTTCCACTGTGGCCGGTCGCGTCTGTCGCGACCCCAGATTTCCGGCGAGGATGCGGGGCTAAACCGCAGACGCCATTGATCCAGCGCAAGCCCTCGCACCAAAGTGGCGCCGCCGGCCCGGAGTTGTCGATGACCGATGCCGAACGCCTCGCCGCCCTGCGTGCCAGCTATCCCAACGACAAGCGCGACGAGATCCGTGACCCGGCGCTGAAGCGCGCCGCCGACGCGGCGTGCAACTCAGCGGGCAGGCGGCCGCTGCCCTTTGCCGTGGTTTCAACCTTATCTCGACCCGCCGTACCGGCGACAGGGGCTCGATCTTGCGGATTCCGTCGGGCTGGATGTGGCGCTGATCGGGATGCCGACGGGCCTTGCCGGCACCAACCGGGCGGGGTCGCGGCTGACCGAGGTCTGGTTCTGCCGGCTGCGCAACCGCAGCGGGGTGAAACTCACGCTGAACCTCACCGGGGCCGACACGCTGAACGGCAGCGCCAGCCTGGTGATTGCCACCGGCTCGGCGATCCTCACCGCCGTGCGCATCGCCGCCGGCACCTTCGAGGTGGCAAAGCATGACCATCGCCTGTCCCTCCCTGCGCTTTGGCTTTGCCAGTGCGCCAGGCTTCCTTGGTCCCCGCGAGACGCTCGGGCGGGCCAGCACGGCCGTCGCCGTCGACCGCCAGGGCGTGTTGCGCACCGCTGCGGCCAGCACACCACGGTGGGAGTTCGACCCGGTCACTGGGCTGTCGCGGGGTGTGCTGTTCGAACCGCAGCGCTCCAATATGTTTCTGCGGGCGCGCGAACTCGACAATGCCGCCTGGACCAAGACCGGCATCACAGTCACCGCCAACACCGCCGCGGCCGCCGACGGCACCTCGGCCCTGGAGACGCTGGCGGCTACCGCCGTCGGCGGCAACGTCGCCCAGGCCTGCACCGTTACCGCCGGCAATGCCATCACCGTCTCGGCCTACGCCCGGGCCAGCACCTCGTCGCACCTGCGGCTGTCGGGCAACGATGGGGTCAACGGCGTGGTGTGCTGGTTCAACCTCCTGGCCGGCACCATCGGCAGCAACACCGCCGGAATCGGCACGGTGCAGTTCGGCTTCAATGACATCGAGGCCTGTGATGGCGAGCTGTATCGCTGTTCGCTCACCGTGACCACCAGCACCGGCACGGCCTTCGCCGCGGCGTTTGCGCCGGCGGCCGCGGACGGGGTCGGCACCGCCATCGGCGATACGATCTTCGCCGGTGACGCCCAGTTCGAGGCGCTCACCACGGCGGGGCACGCCAGCAGCTTCATCGACACAACCAACACGACCGTGACGCGCAGCGGGGACTACCTCTCGATGCCCACCGCCGGCGCCTGGTTCAATGCCGCCGAAGGAACGATGGTCTTCGACTTCCTGGTCAGCCGGCGCACGCCGGACAGCGGGCTGGTGTTCGGTGGCGTCGGCGACACCTTCAGCAACACCATCTATCTCAGCCGCAGCAACTCCAGCGTGTTCCTGACCGTGCTGTCGGGCAGCGTGCATCAGGCGCTGATCGGCAAGACGCTCGACTGGACCATCGGCGCCCGCAACCGGGTCGCTGTGGCGTGGCGGGCCAACGACTTTGCCATCGTCGCCAATGGCGGCACGTCGGCACTGGACACCAGCGGCGCGTTGCCCGTTGGGCCGGTTCGGCTGATGATCGGTGCCGTTCCCTATTCGGCAACTGGCGGTTCCGACTGCTGCGATTCCATCAGCCAGGCCGCCTACTACCCCCGCCGGCTGGCCGACAGCGTGTTGCAAACTCTTACCGCGCCGTAGGAGCCGTGGTTGACGGTGGCGAAATCGCCGTCGAGCAGGAATGAATCCCGCGTCGTCGCATCGTCCATTGCATAGCCTCCCGTTGGCTTATCCAGCTTGCGGACGACGCATAGTCTGGCGCAATACGGCCGGCATAGGCTGCATTGACAAGGAAACCGCCATGATCCGACCCGCTGCCGTCATCGCGTTGCTGGCGTTGAGTCTTGCCCCGCTGGCGCCGGCGGCCGGGCAGAATGTGCTGCGGGTCAAGCCGTTTGGCGATGTGAAGATGCTCGACACCACGATGAACCCGGATGCGATGGTGCGGGCGCATGGCTACCTAGCAGCCTGTCGGAGTGAGATGT
>JBBQOT010000075.1:0-8885 GCA_038331165.1 Acetobacterales bacterium | reverse complement strand
CACCTGCTGTCGCGCCTGACGCTGCTGCTGGTGCTGCTGGCGCTTGTCGGGCTGGGGGTGCTGGCCTGGCGGCTGGCCCAGGGGCCGCTGGAACTGAGCTGGGTCGCCGAGGAGATGGCGGCGGTCGCCAACCGTTACATCGCGCCGATGCGGATGGAGATTGGCGAGGCGGCGCTGGTGTGGGAGGGATTCAGCCACGGCGTGGACCGTCCGCTGGACATCCGTGCCCGCGACCTCGCCATTTACGACGGCGAAGGGCGGCGCGTCGCCCAGGTGCCGGAGGTGTACGTGTCGCTGTCGATGCGCGCCCTGGTCACTGGGCGGATCGCGCCGCGCGGATTGCTGGTGCAGGGCGCGCGGGTGCAGGCGGTGCGCAACCAGGACGGCCGCATGGCGATCGATTTCTCTGGCGGGCAGGCAGCCGCGTTGCCCGCTGATGTGCCGGTGGCCGATGCGCCGGTGGCCGATGCGCCGGTCGCCGATGCGCCGGTGGCCGATTTCACCTGGGTGTTCGAAGCCCTGGCGCAGCCGCCCGGCATCGACCTGGGCGGGCGATCGACTCTGCTGAGCCAGCTGCGTCAATTGCGCCTGCGCGATACCGTCGTGGCGGTGCAGGACAACGCGCTGGGCATTGTCTGGCGTGTGCCGAAGCTCGAGCTGGACCTGACCCGCTCCGGCTCGGGTGGGGTGGAGGGCACGGCGGCGCTGGAAGTGACGGTCGGGGAGCGGCGGTTGGCGGTCGGCGCGCGGCTGCACCTGCCGTCAATGCCGGCGCACCCGGATGGGCCAGCCAGCGCGGCGCCGACGCTGGCGGTGGAGGCGACGCTGGCCACCATGGTGCCGGCCGAGTTTGCCGCCCTGTCGCCCGCCTTTGCGCCGCTGGCGGCGGTGCAGGCCCCGGTGGCGGTGACTGCCACGGCCGAGCTCGGGGCCGACCTGGTGCCGCGCCAGGGCCGCTTGCAAGTGCGCATGTCGCGTGGCGAGCTGCTGATCGCGCGCGGACGCATCCCGATCTCCGACGCCATGGCGGTTGTCGAGGGCACGCGGGAATCGATGCGGCTGACGCTGCATCGCCTCGCGCTGCCAGGTGGCACGGCGGGGGTGGGGGGGGAGCAGACGATCGTGACCGGCACCGCGATGCTGGAACCGCAGGCCGGGATGCTGGCGGGGGTGCTGGACCTGCGGCTCGACCAGGTGAGGTTTGCCGACCTTGCCGCGCTGTGGCCCGACGGGGTGGGTGGCCCCGGCGCCAAGCCATGGATCACCGGGAATATCACCGCCGGCGTGGCTCACGACCTGCGCGTGCAGCTGCGCGTGATCGCCGCGCCCGACCTTTCGGATGGCGAGGTGACGGGGCTGTCGGGGTCGTTGGAGGCGCGCGACATGGTGGTGCACTGGCTCCGCCCGGTGCCGCCGGTCGAGGGGGTGGCGGCGCGGCTGACCTTCGTCTCGGCCAACGAGATCGACATTGCGGTGCGGGCCGGCAGCCAGGGCGCGCTGGTGGTGACCGGCGGGCGGATCACCTTGACCGGGCTGGCGCAGCACGACCAGTACATGAACATCGCGCTGGACCTCGGCGGACCGGTGGCCGAGCTGATCGGCGTGCTGAACCACAAGCGGGTGAACCTGTTGAGCCGGCGGCCGATTGCCATGCGCAACCCGGCGGGGCGGATGGAGGGGCGGCTGACGGTGACCGCCCTGCCGCTGGAGAACGACCTGACCTTCGACGACGTGCGGCTATCGTCGACCGGCCGGCTGTCGGGGCTGGCCTTGGGCGGGATCGCCGCTGGGCGCGACCTGACGAACGGGGAGCTGAGCTTCGAGGCGGGCAATGACGGGTTGCAGCTGCGTGGCACGGCGACGCTTGCAGGCATTGCCGCACAGCTGGCCGTCGAGATGGATTTCACCGATGGCCCACCGAGCCAGGCGATCCAGAAGGTGACGGTGAGCGGCACTGTCGAGGCGGCGCAGCTGGTGGCCCTGGGGCTCGACACGAAGGAGCTGGTGCTGGACGGGTCGGCGGCGTTGAAGCTCGACCTGGTGGGGCGGCGCAGCGGGCGATCCGAGCTGGCGGTGCGCGGCGATCTGGCCAAGCTGGGGCTGCGGGCCGACCGGCTGAACTGGGGCAAGGCGGCCGGCCGGTCAGTGGTGGCCGAAGCGACGGTGATCCTGGAGCGCGAGCGCTTCGCCGGCATCGATAAGCTGCGCATCGAGGGCGATGGCGTGTCGGTGCAGGGTGCGCTGGAAGCGGCTGCCGGCGTGCCGCGGCGGCTGCGCCTGAGCCGCGCCGTGCTGGCGCCGGGGATCGATGCGGTGGCAGACATCCAGTGGCCGCGCGCCGCCGGAGAGCCCTGGGTGGTGCGGTTGTCCGGCGCCAACCTGGATATCAGCGGCGAGATGTCGCGGCGCGATCCGCCGGCCAAGCAGAGCGAGGCGGTGCGCGGCCCGCCGTGGAATGCCGAGTTGCGGGTGGACCGGCTGGTGCTCGGCGCCGGGCGTGTGATGACCGGGGTGCTGGCGCGGTCGGACAATGACGGACTGGTGACCCGCACCGCACGGGTGACCGGGCGGGCCGGAGCCGGGCCGTTCGAGTTGTCGATCTTGCCCTCGGGGTTGGCGCAGCGGCGCAGTCTGACCGTCACCGCCCAAGATACCGGCGCGCTGCTGCGGGCGCTGGACGTGCTGGACGACATGCAGGGCGGGCGGCTGGTGCTCAACGGCAGCTACGACGACAGCCGACCGGATCATCCGTTGTCGGGCAGCGCCGAGGTGACGGAGTTCGGCATGCGCAACGCGCCGGCGATCGGCAAGTTGCTGCAGGCGCTCACCGTGGTCGGCGCCGTCGAGGCGCTGAGCGGGCCGGATCTGAACTTCAACCGGATGGTGGCGCCGTTCCGCTATGCCGGCCAAGTGATCGAGCTGGCCGACGCGCGGGCCTTCAGCGCGTCGCTGGGGATGACGGTGAAAGGGCGGATCGATGTCGAACGGCGGCAGTTCGATCTACAGGGCACGGTGGTGCCGGCGTATTTCATCAACTCGCTGCTCGGGCGGGTGCCGCTGCTGGGCAAGCTGCTGAGCCCGGAGGCGGGCGGCGGGCTGTTCGCCATGTCGTATGGGGTGAAGGGCTCGTTCGACGATCCCTCGGTGTGGGTCAACCCGTTATCGGCGGTGACGCCCGGCTTCCTGCGCGGGTTGTTCGGCCCCTTCCAGGGTTCGACGGGCGGCGGCAGCGACGCGCCGAGCGTGCCGACGCCGCGGCTGCCCCGCATGCCCGACGGGGGGCAGCAATAACGAGGCTTGCAGCATACGGCCGTAAGCAGGAAAGTGCCGGCATGGCATCGAACCCGACCTCCCCCCGGCCCGACCTCGCGGATGTGAAGGCCATCCTGTTCGACACTTTCGGCTCGGTGGTGGACTGGCGCGGCAGCCTGATCGCCGATCTGGGCGGCTGGGCGGCCGGGCGGGGCATCGCAGGGGATTGGACCGGGCTGGTCGATGCCTGGCGGGCGGCCTATGCGCCGTCGATGGACCGGGTGCGCAAGGGCGAGCTGCCCTGGACGATACTGGACAATTTGCACCGCGCCACATTGGAGCAACTGGTGGCGCGGTTCGGCATTGCCGGGCTGTCCGAGGCGGATCTGGACCACATCAATCGCGGCTGGCACCGGCTGAAGCCGTGGCCGGATGCGGTGGCGGGGCTGACCCGGCTGCGGGCGCGCTACGTCATCGGCCCGCTGTCGAACGGCAATGTGGCGCTGCTGGTGAACATGGCCAAGGCGGCGGGCATTCCGTGGGACATGGTGTGCGCGAGCGAGCTGTTCGGGCACTACAAGCCCGATCCCGAGACCTATCTGGGAGCAGCGAAGCTGCTGGGGTTGCAGCCCGCACAGGTCATGATGGCGGCCGCGCACAACGGCGACCTGGCTGCGGCCCGGCGCTGCGGATTGCGCACCGCATTCTGGCCGCGGCCGACCGAATACGGGCCGCTGCAAGTGCGCGACTTCGGCCCCGACAGCGATTGGGACATTGTGGCGGCCGATATCGCGGACATGGCGGTGCAGCTCGGTCTGTAGCGACCCATGAGCGTCCGCCTGGCACGGCCGGTTTTCGGCATCAACCACGTGATCGCCTATGGCCAGTCCCTATCGAGTGGCTGGGAGGGCTGGCCGGCGCTGTCCGTTGTGCCAAGGCATGATTCGTTGATGTTGGGCCGTTCGGTGCACCCGGTGGACGAGAACCGGCCGCGCTGGCTGCCGGTGGGCGAGGCGGCATTCCATCCGCTGGCGGCGACGGTGCAGGAGCGCGAGAGCGGCGCGCTGCTGTCGCCGGCCCAGGTCGCCGGGCTGCCGCCGCGCGCCGCCGCTCTGGGCGAGACGGTGTTGGAGGCGGCGCTGAACCACTGGCGCTCGCGCATGCTTGCGACCGATTCGGCGTCGGCCGCGCAGCGCCTGTTGGCCAGCAGTTGCGGCGTGGGCGGGCGGTCGCTGGCGGCACTATCCAAGGGCGCGCAGCCCGAGCTGTTCGCACGGCTGCGCGAGTGCGCGACGCTGGCGCGGCAGGTGGCGGAGCGCCAGGGGTGTGGCTATGGCGTCACCGCGTTGCTGTTCCTTCAGGGTGAACAAGAAAGCCTGGCGGTCGGCGAGGAAGTGGTGGAGCCGGCGACCTATCGCGCCCTGTTGCGGCGCTGGCGCGACGACGCGGTGGCCGAGCTTGCCGGGATCACCGGCCAGTCTGACCCGCCGGCGCTGTTCCTGTACCAAACGGGCGGGGTCTATGCGAACGACGACCACACCGTGGGCATGGCACAGCTGGAGGTGGCGCTGTCCAACCCCGGCTGCTTCATGGTCGGGCCCGCCTATCCGGTGCCGGACAAGGCGGGGCACCTGGACCCCAATGGCTATCGCTGGCTGGGGGCGCAGTTCGGCAAGGTGATGCACCAGGTGCTGACGCTGGGCCGGGCGTGGCGGCCGCTGCATCCGCTGGGTGCTGCGTGGCAGGGCGATGCGGTGCGGGTGCGCTTTCACGTGCCGGTGCCGCCGTTGGCCTGGGGCACACCGTTTCGTCATCAGCGCCTGTTCGCGCCGGCTGATCGCGGCTTCACGCTGGTGGACGCGGCCGGCGTGGTGCCGATCGCCGAGGTGACGCTGGAGGGCGCGGACACGGTGGCGATCGTGCCGGCGCGCCCGCCCGGGCCTGGGCTGCACGTGCGCTATGCCGATCGCAGCCGGCATGCCGGGCGCGGCGCCCTGCACGACAGCGACCCGGCGTTGGCCGATGATTGCTACGAGCATGACGCGCTGGCGGGCCATGCGCCGGCGGCCGGGTTGGCCGGCTGGCCGGGGCGGCGCTATCCGTTGGTGAACTGGTGCGTCGGCTTCAATCTGGCGGTGGCGGCGGGGTGAGCGGAACGTTTACCCGCTGTTGACCGCCCGGCCCTAGGATGGCGGTGTTGTGCGATCCGGAGGCGCCATGAGGGACATCCTGCCAAAACCCGATCCCCAGGCCCAGGCCTCGCCGTCGGCGGCGGTGCCGCCGGTCGAACATCCCAATGGGGTGCGGGTGGGCGACAAGGTGCTGGCGGCGTTCAACCATGCCTGCGCGGTCGGCGATCTTGAAGCAGCCGATGAGCTGCTGGTGGTGTTGGAGAAGATCGCCGAACGACGCATCCGGCGGTTCGGCGGTAACCGCCGCAAGGAAACGTTTACCGTATGCCACGCGCGCGAGCATCTGGCATGGCAGCGGGTGCGGCGCGGGGGGTGAGGGCTATTCTGCCCGTACCAGCCTGTGCAGCTTGCGGCCGACCGAGAGCTTGACGCCGGCGGCAAGGTCGCAGGCGTTGAATGCCTGGCCCTCCTCCGTCACCACCACGTCGTTCACCCGCACACCGCCACCGCGGATCAGGCGGCGGGCCTCGGCATTGCTGGCGGCCAGGCCCGCCAGGGTGACCAGGCGGAAGGCCGGCAGCGCCTCGCCCACCTCGCCCAACGGGATCATGGCGGCGGGGATGGCATCGCTGCCGGTGCCGGTCTCGAACAGGTTGCGCGCGGCGTCGGCAGCTGAGGTGGCAGCTTTGGCGCCGTGCGCCAGAGTGGTCGCGGCGGTGGCGAGGATCTTCTTGGCCTCGTTGATCTCCGCCCCGCCCAACTGCTCCAGCCGGGCGATCTCGGCGAGATCGATATCGGTGAACAGGCGCAGGAAGCGGCCGACATCGGCGTCTTCGGTGTTGCGCCAGAACTGCCAGTAGTCGAACGGGGCCAACCGGTCGGCGGTCAGCCACACCGCGCCCTGGGCGGTCTTGCCCATCTTGGCACCCGAGGCGGTGGTGATCAGCGGGGTGGTCAGGCCGAACACCTGCCTAGCATCGGTGCGGCGCACCAGGTCGACGCCGGAGACGATGTTGCCCCACTGGTCGGAGCCGCCCATCTGCAAAGTGACGCCATGACGCCGGTTCAGCTCGCGGAAATCGTAGCTTTGCAGGATAGAGTAGTTGAATTCGAGGAAGGTCAGGCCCTGTTCGCGCTCAAGGCGCAGCTTCACGCTGTCGAAGGAAAGCATGCGGCTGATGCTGAAATGCGGGCCGATCTCGCGCAGCAGCTGGATGTAGCCGAGCTTGTCGAGCCAGTCGGCGTTGTTCGGCAGAATGCCATCAGTTGGGCCATCGCCGAAAGTGAGGAACGGCTCGATGTTGCGGCGGATGCCAGCCATGTTGACGGCCAGTTGCTCGTCGGTGAGCAGCTGGCGCGCCTCCTCGCGGAACGAGGGATCGCCGATCTTGCTGGTGCCGCCGCCCATCAGTGCCACCGGCTTGTGGCCGGTGCGCTGCAGCAGGCGCAGCAGCATGATCTGCACCATGTGACCCACATGCAGGCTGTCGGCCGTCAGGTCGTAGCCAATATACCCAGCGACC
Organism: Acetobacterales bacterium; assembly: GCA_038331165.1. GTDB lineage: Bacteria > Pseudomonadota > Alphaproteobacteria > Acetobacterales > Acetobacteraceae > CAMDGX01. The sequence goes on along the minus strand of JBBQOT010000075.1, from coordinate 1,978 downwards.
GGGCCGGCCTTCAGCGCTGTGTCGAGCGCCTCGGTGTCGGTGCACTGGAAGACGAAGCCGCGTTCGGTGGCCTCGTGCAGGAAGTCGCTGCGGGGCATGGGCGGGGGTTCCGGGGGTTGGACCACCGGTGTTTAGCCGGAAGGGCGGACATGAAGCAGCCCCGCACATGCGATGCGGGGCTGCTTCACGATCGGTCGGGCGGAAGGGTCAGTCGGCGGCGAGCGCCATGGTACGGCGCGAGAAGGTCTTGCGCACATGGTCTTCGATCGCCTCGCCGACCGGGTCGGCATGGGAGGCGAAGACGTGGTCGGCGCCTTCCAGGATACGGTAATCGACCTTGACGCCCTTCTGGGTGTTCAGCTTGTCGACCAGCTTGCGCACCGCGGGTTCGGGCACCAGTTCGTCGGTGTCGCCGTGCAGCATCAACCCGCCGCAGGGACACGGCGCAAGGAAGCCGAAATCGTAGTGGTTGGCCGGCGGCGCCACGCTGACCCAGCCAGAGATCTCAGGGCGCCGCATCAGCAACTGCATGCCCACGAAGGCACCAAAGGAATAGCCGGAGATCCATAGCCCGCCATGGCTGGGGTTGACGGCCTGCATCCAGTCGAGCGCGGCTGCGGCGTCGCTGATTTCGCCGATGCCGCCGTCATAGCGGCCCTGGCTGCGGCCGACGCCGCGAAAGTTGAAGCGCATCACCGAGAATCCCAGCTTCTGGAATGACTGGTACATCGTATAGGCGATGCGGTTGTTCATCGTCCCGCCATGGAGCGGGTGCGGATGCAGGATCAGCGCGAGTGGTGCACCGGTCTCCTTCGAGTGATGGTAGCGGCCCTCTAGGCGCCCATCCGGGCCGGCGAACATGACTTCAGGCATGATGTGCGGAAACCCGTTCCCTGTTGCTGCCAGTCCGCGAATGGCCCTCCGCGAACCAAAGATGAAGTGTCACAACCCGTTCGACCCGAACCACCGGCGCAGGTGGTACGCATTCAATCGTATCAGGACTTGGAGCGGACAGCTTCGCGAAACCGTCATAAGATGACGTAAAGTGCGCCTTGGCATGCGGCCGACACCAACGCCAGAAAGGCATGCCACCCTTGCAGGTCCGATGGCAACGAGATTCGTTGACGTAGAATTGTTCGAATCGCTAAGCTCTCTGCGATTCTAATTCTTCTCGTTGCTCAAAAGTCACGCTGCTGTCGCGCGCGACGGGCTGAGCCTCTGGACCTTAAATTGATGAAAATAAACGGGTTTCCAAAGGCCGTCGGCCTTTGGTGGGTCCTGGGCAAAGCCCTGGCCTTGCCTTACTTCATAGGTCGTTCACGGGGCATCTCAGTATGACATATCTTGACGCAAATGCCAGCGAGCCGCTGCGTGCCGCAGCGCGCCATGCGGTGCTGGCGGCACTTGCCGTCGCCGGCAACCCATCCTCGGTGCACGCAGCGGGCCGGGCAGCGCGGCGCGTGCTAGAGACGGCGCGCGAGCAGATCGCCGTCTGCTTCGGCGCAACCCCGGCCGGCGTGGTGTTCACATCGGGTGGCACCGAAGCCAATGCGTTGGCGCTGCACGGTCTGGGCGCCGGGCGGCGGCTGATCCTGGGCGCGACCGAGCACGACGCCGTGCGCGCCGCCGCCCCGGGCGCCACCGTTCTGCCGGTCGATCGGCATGGCGTGGCCGATCTCGGCGCCCTGGCGGCGCTGCTGGCCGAGGGCGCGCCGGCACTGGTCTGCCTGATGCTGGCCAACAACGAGACCGGCGTGCTGCACCCGGTGGCCGAAGCCGCAGCGCTGTGCCGGGCGCACGGCGCGAAGTTGCATGTCGATGCGGTGCAGGCGGCCGGGCGCATGGCGCTGAACCTGGCGGCGCTGGGGGCAGACAGCCTGGCGCTGTCGGGCCACAAACTGGGCGGGCCACTAGGGGCGGGGGCGTTGCTGCTGGCGGGTGAGCCGGCGGTGGCGCCGCTGCTGGCCGGCGGTGGCCA
>JBBQOT010000074.1:0-8950 GCA_038331165.1 Acetobacterales bacterium | reverse complement strand
GGTCGCGACCCGGGTGCTGGGGGGGCCGTATTGCACCATGATCCTGTCGGACCATGGGGCGGATGTGATCAAGATCGAGCCGCCGCAGGGCGACGAGGTGCGGGATTGGGGGCCTCCGTTCTTGGGGGAGGACGCCAGCTACTTTATCGGGGTGAACCGCAACAAGCGCTCGATCGCGCTGGATGTTTCCAAGCCGGCGGGGCGCGCGATCCTGCTGCGGATGCTGGAGACGGCCGACATCCTGGTGGAGAACTTCAAGCCGGGTGGCATGGAGAAGTGGGGGCTGGGGTATGAGCGCGACCAGGCGCCGAAGTTTCCGCGGCTGATCCATTGCCGGGTTTCGGGGTTTGGCGGGCATGGGCCGCTGGGCGGGCTGCCGGGGTACGACGCGATCCTGCAGGCGATGACCGGGTTGATGAGCATCAATGGCGATCCGACGACCGGGCCGATGCGGATGGGCACGCCGATCGTGGACCTGGCGACCGGGTTATATTCGGTGATCGCGATCACGATGGCGTTGCACGAGCGCAATGCTTCCGGGTTGGGGCAGTACCTGGACATGACGCTGCATGATTGCGGCATGGCGTTGTTGCATCCGCAGGCGGCGAACTTCTTCCTTAATGGCAAGCGGCCAATGCCGATGGGCAATCCGCATCCAAACCTGGCACCTTACGAGAAGTATCAGACACGGACAGGCGAGATTTTCATTGCGTCGGGCAATGACGGGCAATTTCGAAAAATGTGCGAGGCGCTGGGGCGGCCGGAGATGGCGAGCGATCCGCGCTTCATCAAGAACGCTGATCGGCTGGGCAACCGGCAGGCGATGATCGATCTGTTCCAGGTGGCGCTGGCCGACCAGGACGGGCACGCGCTGTGCATGAAGCTGCTCAATATGGGGCTGCCGGCCGGGCCGGTGCTGGCGGTCGACGAGTCGATGGCGGCGGAGCATACCGCGGCGCGGCAGATGGTGACGGAACTGGACGACTACCGGGGGCTGGGAACGCCGATCAAGATGTCGCGCACGCCGGGGGGGACGCGGGCGAAGCCGCCGGCTTTTGGTCAGCATGGGGAGGAGGTTCTGGGGCAGTTTGGGTATTCGGCGGAGGAGATTGCGCAGTTGAAGGCCGATGGGGTTCTGCATACTGAGCGGAAACGGTAAGGAAGGAAGGTCTTCTTTCTTTGAAAAGAAAGAAGCAAAGAAACTTCAACCGATTCGACGCGGAGGATGTCCTGCGCGGAGCTTAACGGGGAAAGTTTTTTGGTTCTTTTTTTCAAAAAAGAACTGCTTCTTTCCCCTGCCCTACCCCAACGTCACACAAGACGCGGCCAGCCAAATCCGATCCGCGCCATGCAGATGCGGGCCGACGATGGTTTCGACCTGGGCGTGGTAGGTGTCGATCCAGGTGAGTTCGGCGCGCGTCAGCAATGAGGTATCGATCAGGCGGCGGTCAAAGGGGGCCCAGGTGAGGGTTTCGAAGCGCAAGAACGGTTTTGCGGCGCCGGGGAAATCGGCATCGATTGCGAGCAGCAGGTTCTCCAGGCGGATGCCGTAGGCGCCGGGGAGGTAGAAGCCGGGTTCGTTGGACAGGATCATGCCGGGCTCGATGGCGATCGGGCGGGCGGCGCGGGAGATGCTGACCGGGCCTTCGTGAACCGAGAGGTAGCTGCCGACGCCGTGGCCGGTGCCGTGGTCGTAGTCGAGCCCGATCTGCCAAAGTGCGGCGCGGGCGAAGGCGTCGATGTGGGGGCCGGCGACGCCTTTGGGGAAGGCGAGTGTTGCGAGTGCGATATGGCCTTTGAGCACGCGGGTGACGCGGGCGCGGAGTTCGTGGGGTGGAGTGTCGGGGCCGGTCCAGACGGTGCGGGTGATGTCGGTGGTGCCGTCGCTGTATTGCGCGCCTGAATCGATCAGATAGAGCTCGTTGGGCAGGATGGCGCGGTTAGTTTCGGGGCTGACGCGGTAATGGATGATGGCGCCGTTGGGGCCGGAGCCGGAGATGGCGGGGAAGCTTTCGCCGCGGAACAGGTCGACTTCGCTGCGGTAGGCCAGGAGTTGTTCGGCGGCGGAGATTTCGGTCTGGTGACCGGCGGCGGCTTCCATCCAGTGCAGGAAGCGGCAGACGGCGACGGCGTCGCGGGCGTGGGCGTTGCGCGTGCCCTGTCGTTCAACCTCGTTCTTGCGCGCCTTGGGCAGGATGCAGGGGTCCATGCCGGGGACGATTTCGGCGCCGGCGGCGCGCAGGCGTTGGGCGAACCAGGCGGGCGAGCCGGCAGGGTCGACGCGGACCCGCTTGCCCTTCAGGCGAGCCAGCGCACCGGGCAGGGCGGCGCGGTCCTGAACCGAGACGGCGTTGCCGATCCAGGCACGGGTTTCGGGCGGGACTTTCTCCGGGGCCATGAACAATTCGCAGCCGCCATCGGCGTGGACCAGCAGGAAGCCGAGGGCGAAGGGGGTGAAGGGCACGTCGTCGCCGCGGATGTTGAGCAGCCAGGCGATCGAGGCGGGGTCGGTGACCACGGCCGCGTCGTGTTTTTCGGCGGTCAGGTTGGCGGCGACCTGGTCTCGCTTGCGGGTGGAATCAAGGCCCGCGAAACGCAGGGGATGCGGCAGCGCGGGGGCCATGGGGGCGGCGGGCTGGTCGGCCCAGACGGCGTCGATCGGGTTTTCGTCGATGGCGACCAGGGCGATGCCCTTGTCGGTGAAGCGCTGGAGGGAGTCCTCGCTGAACAGCAGCGGGTCGTAGGCGATGAGTGCACCCGGGTGCGCGTGCTGGGCCAGCCAGTCGGCCGGCGGCTGGTCGGTGATGTGGCAGCGTTCCCACAAGGCCGGGTCGGTCTGTTCGGCGAGTTGCAGCACATAGCGCCCGTCGGTGAAGGTCGCGGCGCGATCGGCCAGCACCACGGCAAGCCCGGCGCTGCCGGAGAAGCCGGTCAGCCAGCGCAGTCGGTCGGCGCGCGCCGGCACGTATTCGCCCAGGTGCTCATCAGCGCGGGGCACCAGGAAACCATGCAGCCCCTGGCGCGCAAGTTCGGCCCGCAGGGCGGCGAGACGGTCGGCGGGGCTGGTCTGGGGCATCGGATCGGACCTCACGGCAGGGTTACCAAAACTTCATAGCTTAGCGACGTTCCATGCGCATTACGCATGTCTGGGCGGGCAACCACGATAGTTCTCCGATCGCGGCGGCAGACTTATGTTGCATTGCACAATGATCGCGCGGCGGAAAGCGAGAATGCCGGATGCCCGCCACGATCACCACTCCCCAAGGACTATCGCCATGACCGCCTATGTCAGCAAGGAAGCGCTGGGCCTGATGCTTCCCGGCACGATGAACCACTACTACGAATATGAGCCGCAATACCTGGAGGCCCCGCGCCCCGGCATGCTGGCTCTGGCCTTCTCGGCCTTCGCCGGCTGGCTCGTGCGGCGTAACGCTAGCGATGAACTCGCCGGAATGTCGGACGCACAACTCGCCGATATCGGCATCTGCCGGTCGGACGTGCCGCTGTTGTTCGACAAGGGTTTTGTCGGACGCCTCGAACAGGACCGCGCGGCTTCGATGCTCCAGGCCGGGCGGATCGCCTAACGAGCATCTTATCGATAGGGAAGACCAGGGCTTTGCCCTGGACCCACCAGGGGCCAAGCCCCTGGACCTTATCTGTATAAGTAATGTATATTTTCTAAAGGCCACCGGCCTTTGGAAATTGATTGTATACTCTGTCCACGTGAGAACCCGAAAAATGCGACTCGCCAGGAATGGCGGGTTCGCGCGTGTTGTGACCGATTCGGATTTCCGGGTTCTCCCGTGGACGGAGTATATATAAATAACGTGAGGTCCAGGGGCTCGGCCCGTCGCGCGAAGGCGCGCTCGGGACCTGGTGGGTCCAGGGCGAAGCCTTGGCCTTAGCTTACCTTACCTTCCTTCACCTGCACGCCGCAGAATCAGGGTAGCCCAGCCGCGGCCGGGGGCGTCGCTGGCGCCGCCGGGTTCCAACAGCATGTGTTCGAGCACCAAGCCTTGGGCGCGGTGAGCGGCGAGCACCCAGCGTGCCTGGCTGGCAAGCAGGCCGGCGAGGATTGCGGTGCCGCGCGGTGCCAGGTGGTCGGCGAGATCACGGGCCATTCGGGTGAGCGGGCGGGCGAGGATATTGGCGAAGACCAGGTCGTAGGGCGCGTGGCGTTGCAGCACCGGGGCGGTCCAGCCATCGGCACGCAGTGCGCGGAGCCGGCCACGCAGGCCGTTGCGGTGGGCGTTGTCGCGGCTGACGCGCACCGACCACGGGTCGATGTCGGTGGCCAGGACGGGGCGATGCAGCAGCTTGGCCGCCGCCATGGCCAGAATGCCGGAGCCGGTGCCGAGGTCGAGAATGCGCCGCGGCCGGCGATGGGCGACGCGTTCCAGCGCGCGCAGGCAGCCGCGGGTGGAGCCGTGTTCGCCGGAACCGAAGGCAATGCCGGCGTCGAGCAGGATTGAAAGGCGGCCCGGGGTGGGGGTGTCGGTCAGGTGGGTGCCGCGCACGGCGAAGCGGCGGCCGACCAGTTGTTCGGGGAAGGCTTCGCGGGTGCGGGCGAGCCAGCCCTCGGCTGCGGTTTTGGCGCGCAGAGGGGTGGCGGTGAAGCCGCTGACGGCGGCGGCCAGGGCGAGGGCGCCTACGAGTTCAGGCTCGGCGGCGCCCTGGTCCTTGACGCCTTCCAGCGTCCACAGGCCGGTGGCCTCGTCGAGGAAGAAGCCGACGGTGCCGCAGGCGATGGCCAGGGCGGCCTCGTAGGCTTCCAGCGCGTCTTCCGGGACGGTGACGCTGACCGTTTCCAGTTGGGTGGCATGCCTCGGCTTCATGCCCGTTCCACGAACCGATCCAACACCCGCTTGTCGCCGGCATTGTCGAAGGCGATGTCGAGCTTGTCGTCCTCGGCGCGGGTGACGGTGCCCATGCCGAACTTCTGGTGGAAGACGCGGGTGCCGACGGGGATTTTCTCGCCACGTTCGGGGCGGGACGGCTGTTCCCATGCCTCGGTTACGCGTGGGCGGCGGGCGGTGAGGGGGAAGGCGGTGGAAAATACCGGGGGCGCAGTAAGCCGGCGTTCGCGTTCCATCAGCGCCGAGCCGGTGCGCTTGACGTGTTCCTCGGGCAGTTCGTCGAGGAAGCGCGACGGGATGGAGCTTTGCCAGTTGGCGTAGAGGCGGCGGTTGGCGGCGTGGCTGACGATGGCGCGGCGGCGGGCGCGGGTGAGGCCGACATAGGCCAGGCGACGTTCTTCCTCCAGGCCCTTGGCGCCGCTTTCGTCCATGGTGCGTTGGCTGGGGAACAGTCCTTCCTCCCAGCCGGGCAGGAAGACGGTGTCGAATTCGAGGCCCTTGGCGGCGTGCATGGTCATCAGGCTGGCGCGGTCTGTTTCGGTGCTTTGTTCGTTTTCCATCACCAGGGAGACGTGGTCGAGGAAGCCGGCGAGGGTGTCGAAATCGGCCAGCGCGCGGACGAATTCCTTGAGGTTTTCCAGCCGGCCGGGGGCCTCGGGCGATTTGTCGGCGCGCCACATCTCGGTGTAGCCGCTTTCGTCGAGCATGACCTGGAGCGTGGTGACGTGGCCGTCGCGCGGCAGGGCGTTGCGCCAGTTTGCGAAGTTGGCCAGCAGCTCGCGCAGATTGTCGCGCAGCTTGCCCTTCAGGACGCCTTCGGTGACGAGGGCTTCGGTGGCGGCGTAGAGCGGGATGCTGCGTTCGCGGGCGGCTTCGTGGAGCTGGCGCAATGCCGTGGCGCCGACGCCGCGGCGGGGGAGGTTGACGATGCGCTCGAAGGCGAGGTCGTCGGCGGGCTGGTGCAGCAGGCGGGCATAGGCAATGGCGTCGCGGATTTCCTGGCGTTCGTAAAAACGCAAGCCGCCGATGACGCGATAGGCGATGCCCAGGGTGATCAGGCGCTCCTCGACCGGGCGGGTTTGCGCGCCGGTGCGGAACAGCACGGCCATTTCGGCCAGCTGTTCGCCCGCGCGGCGCAGGGCTTCGATGCGATCGCCGACCATGCGGGCCTCCTCGTCGGAGTCCCACAGGCCGATGATTTCGACCTTTTCGCCGCTGGCGTCGCTGGTGCCGGCGCGCAGGGTTTTACCCAGGCGGGCTTCGTTGTGGGCGATCAGGGTGGAGGCGGCGGCGAGGATGGGTTCGGTGGAGCGGTAGTTGGTTTCCAGGCGGACGATCTTCGCGCCCGGAAAGTCACGTTCAAACCGGAGAATGTTTTCGATCTCGGCGCCGCGCCAGGAATAGATCGACTGGTCCTCGTCGCCGACGCAGCAGATGTTGTGGTTGCCTTGGGCGAGCAGGCGCAGCCACAGGTACTGCACCGTGTTGGTGTCTTGGTATTCGTCGACCAGGATGTAGCGGAAGCGGCGGTGGTAGTCGGCCAGCACGTCGGCGTGGTCGCGCAGGATCTCGGTCATGTGCATCAGCAAATCGCCGAAATCGGCGGCGTTCACGGCGCGCAGGCGGTCCTGGTAGTCGGCATAGAGGCGGCGGGCGCCGCCGCCGGCGAAGTCGCTGTCCTCGGCGGCGGTGATGCGGGCGGGCGGCAGGCCGCGGTCTTTCCAGCGCTGGATGATGCCCATCAGGGCGGGTGGGGCCCAGCGCTTGGTGTCGACACGAGCCGCCTCCATCACCTGTTTCAGCAGGCGGAGCTGATCGTCGGTGTCGAGGATGTTGAAGCTGCTGGTGAGGCCGACGAGCTCGGCATGGCGGCGCAGCATGCGGGCGCATAGGGCGTGGAAGGTGCCGAGCCACAGGCCCTCGGCCGGGCCGCCGATGATGGCGGCGACACGCTCGCGCATTTCCTTAGCCGCGCGGTTGGTGAAGGTGACGGCCAGGACCTGGCTGGGGAAGGCGCGCCGGCTGAGCAGGATGTGGGCGAAGCGGGTGGTCAACACGCGGGTCTTGCCGGTGCCGGCACCCGCGAGGACGAGGACGGGACCGTCCAGCGCCTCGACGGCTTCGCGCTGCTCGGGGTTCAGACGGGAGAGGTAACCAGGCGAATCCTGCATGGGGACGGTATAGAACAACCCGCGAACAGGGTGAAATCCCAGTAAGGCAAGGGCTTCGCCCTTGGACCCACATCGTGCACAGCACGCTAACGCGTAACGGGGCCGAGCCCCATAGGCACTAAGATAAGGGAGGCTGGGCTCTGCCCAGACCCGCCAGGGGCCAAGCCCCTGGACCTTACTTTGTAAAAAAACTAAAAATACCAATCGGTTAACAATTTGGGACCCTCGATTGTTTGGGGCCTGGGGCGACGCCCCAGCGGGGTTGAGGGGCAGCGCCCCTCGCCTTGCGTTACGCTGCCTTCGGCCGCACCCCCAGGATATGTGCAATGGCATAGGTGAGATCCGGCCGGTTCAACGTATAGAAATGGAATTCGTCGATGCCGTTGGCCTGCAGTGTGCGCACCTGTTCGGCGGCGACGTGGGCGGCGATCATGCGGCGGGTTTCCATGTCGTCTTCGACGCCTTCGAAGAAGCGGCCAAGCCAGTCGGGCACGCGCACGCCGCTGGTCTGGGAGAATTTCACGATCTGGGTGTAGTTCGACACGGGCATGATTCCGGGCACGATCGGCGCGGTGATGCCGGCGGCCAGTGCGAGGTCGAGAAAGCGCAGGAAGGTGGTGTTGTCGAAGAAGTAGTTGGTGATGGCGCGGGTGGCGCCGGCATCGAGCTTGCGCTTAAGGTTTTCGAGGTCAGCCAGCGGGCTGCTGGCGGTGGGGTGGATTTCGGGATAGGCGGCGACCGAGATTTCAAAATCAGCGATCTTGCGCAGGCCGGCGACCAGGTCGGTGGCGTAGGCGTAGCCCTGGGGGTGGGGATCGTAGGCGACGCCGCCGGGCATGTCGCCGCGCAGGGCGACGATGTGGCGGATGCCGGCGTCCCAGTAATGGCGGGCGACGTCGTCGACCTCGCCACGGCTGGCGCCGACGCAGGTCAGGTGGGCGGCCGGGGTCAGTCCGGTTTCCGTGACGATGCGCGCGACGATGGCGTGGGTGCGACCCTGGGTGCTGCCGCCGGCGCCGTAGGTGACCGAGACGAAGCGCGGCGCCAGCGGCTCCAGCCGGCGGATGCAGGCCCAGAGCTGCTGTTCCAGGGCCTCGGTGCGCGGCGGGAAGAACTCGAACGAGAGCGACGGCGGCGGCAGGTCGGCGCTGAGCACCGGCATGCCGGCGAAGCGCGGGCCGGTGAGCCAGCGGGCGAGCGGCGATGGGTTCGGGGCCGTGGGTGGGACGTCAGGCATCATTGGCTCCTCTCCAGAGACATAAAGATATTTATATGTCTTTCTTCCTTGAGTGCAAGCATGGTGCAGCACCACAAGCGCTTCCCTCCTGCGGTGTGGCGGGCGTATGAACGGGGCCGCACCCACATGTCGAGGATTGCGATGCTCGCGCCTTTCCGCACCACGCTGTTTGCCCTGATTTTGCCGCTGGTGGCCGTGCTGGCCGGCTGCGCCACTGCGCCCAACCCCGCCGACCCCGATGCGGTGGCCGACTTCAAGGCGACGAACGACCCGCTGGAGCCGGCCAACCGCGTGATTTATGAGATCAATGACGGCATCGACGTGGTCATCCTGCGCCCGCTGGCGCTGGCGTGGCGGGCCGTGCTGCCCGACCCGGTGCGCCAGGGCGTGCGCAACGTGCTCGACAACCTGGCCAGCCCCGTGGTGCTGGCCAACGACATGATGCAGGGCAAGCCGAAGCGCGCCGGCGATACCCTCATGCGCCTGGTGATCAATTCGACCATCGGCGTGGCCGGGTTGTTCGATGTGGCGACCGGGCTGGGCTATCCCGACCATGCCGCCGATTTCGGCATGACGCTGGGGGTGTGGGGCTCCGACGAGGGCCCGTTCCTGATGCTGCCGCTGTTCGGCCCTTCAAATCCGCGCGATGCGGTCGGCCGGGCGGGGGACATCGCCATGGATCCGTT
>JBBQOT010000073.1:0-9010 GCA_038331165.1 Acetobacterales bacterium | reverse complement strand
TTGGAACCCCTGACTTGAGTCTTGTTTGGGGAAGGGGGCCATCGGGATGTTTCAACCACCGTGATGGCCCCCTTCCCCAAACAACACTTAAACAAATGGAGTCCAGAGGCGCTGCCTTTGGCGGGTCCAGGGCAGAGCCCTGGCCTTTCTTATCTCACCTCAGGCCCTTAGCGGCCCATTGGCAAGGAATGCGCGGTGCGTTTGACCTGGCGGTTTCGCGGGTTGCGCCGATGCCGTCGGTTTCTCAAAGACCCATGCATCCGCTGCCGCGCCTGGTGCGTATTCAAGGCAGCGGGTGGCGGCACAGCCTGGGGGCGACGGTGATCGCCTCGGCGGTGGTGGATATCGCGCTGCTTCGGGTGTTGTCGGCAAAGCCGCTGCAGGCGGTGCGCTGGGGCAACAGTTTCGAGTTGCGCCAGGGGATGCCGGTGATCGCGATCGGCAATCCGCTGGGCTATGGCAGTTCGGTGACGATGGGCATCGTGAGCGCGCTGGACCGCGACATCAGCTCGAGCCCGTATGATGGCTACATTCAGACCGATGCCTCGATCAATCCGGGCAGTTCTGGCGGGCCGTTGTTCAACCTGGCTGGCGAGGTGATCGGGGTGAACACCGCCATCGGCACGACCAGCGACACCGCCGGCTCGATCGGGATCGCGTTCGCCATTCCGTCGAACGATGCCCAGTTCGTGGTGACGCGACTGTCGCAATTCGAGCGCATCCGGGTTGGCTGGCTGGCGCTGAAGGTGCAGAAGACGAGTGCCGCGTTGGCTGAGGCGGTGGGCATGGGTGCTGCGCGCGGGGTGATCGTGACCCGCGTGGACCTGGCGCAGCCCGGGCTGGCGGATGCGATCTGGCCGGGCGATGTGATCCTGAACGTGGACGGCGAGGAGGTGCATGACGTGCGCACCTTCAACCGCGCGGTGGGCGAGCAGCCGGTGGGCAGCGTGGCCCCGCTGTTGGTCTGGCGCGACGGGCGCAGCGTGGTGGTGAAGGTGCCGATCGACGACAACCCCGACGATATCCGCCGCGGCCCTGGCAAGGCGATTCGCCTGGCCAAGGCGGTGTCAGACGGCCCGGACCTCGGGCTGAACCTCATGGGGCTCAGCGAGGAGGTGCGCACGCGACTGAAGCTGGCCGAGGGGCAGACCGGGTTGGTGGTGGCGCAGGTCGAGCCGTTCAGCCCGGCGGCTGAACAAGGGTTGCTGGCGGGCGAGGCGATTATGATGGTGCACCGCGAGCCGGTGCGCTCGGTGCGCGATTTCTGGGCGAAGCCGGAAAAGGCGCGCGGCGAAGGCAAGCGGCGGGTGCTGCTGCTGATCCGCAACACCGATGGCGAGCGCTGGGTGGCGCTGCCGACCGGATGATGGCGTGGCAGGGCCGGTCAGGCGCTGCTGCTGGAGACCAGCGCCGGTTCAGCCACGGCGCCCAGATCGGCGTCGGTCAACATGCGCCACTGCCCGCCGGACAGAATCTCGGACGGCCGGAAGCGCGCCTTGTAAGCCATCTTGCGGCTCTCGGCGACCCAATAGCCGAGATAGACGTAGGGCAGGCCTAGTGCCTTTGCCCGCTCGATCAGCCACAGGATGGCGTAGGTGCCGAGCGAGCGCTTGTCCAACTCAGGGGTGAAATAGGAGTAGACCGCGGACAATCCGTCGCCGAGCCGGTCGGTGAGGCAGGCGCCGAGCAGGCTGTCGTCGGCGTCGCGGAATTCGACGAGCCAGGTTTCGATCGGCGTATCCTCGATCATGGCGCGGTAGTCGTAGAAGCTCATGGTCGCCATGTCGCCGTCGCCGTGGCGCGCCTGTTGGTAGCGCTGGAACAGCAGGACCTGCTCGGCGGTGGCGCGCGCCGGGGCGGCGACGCGCTGGACCGCCGCGTTGACACGGGCGATGCGGCGCAAGGTGCGGTCGGGCTGGAAGGTGGCCACGGGAACACGGATGGGGATGCAGGCGGCGCAGCCGGGGCAGACCGGGGCATAGGCGATGTTGTGGCTGCGGCGGAAGCCGGCGCGCGACAGCTTGTCGTGGAGGGTTTCCGCCTCGGGGCCGGTGATCTCGGTCACTACCTTGCGTTCCGTTCGCCCGGCCACGTACGGGCAGGGCAGCGGGGCGGTGGTGTAGAAGAACTGCGGCCGGCGGGGCGGCTTGAAACTCATCGTCTGGGGTATCCTCCGCCGGGTATTTTCCAGCAGCGCGGTGGCCGGGTCAACGCTGCTCGGCCAAGGCTGCGACGCGGACTACGACGAGGCCGGGAATGATGTCGTGCAGGGCGCGTTTGCGCACCGTAAGGAGCACGACCAGCAGCCACAGCAGGCCGCCAGTGAAGGCCAGGGTCAGTGCGAAGCCGAGCGCCCAGACCAATGCCTGGATGCCGTCGGGCGGCCCGAGGTCGGCGTTGCGGCGCACCGCCAGGCCGAGCAGGCGTTGGCCGGGGGTGGCGGACATGGTGGCGACGAACAGCCAATTGTAGAGCAGCGGCACGACCGGCAGGAACACCAGCACGCCGAAGCCGAGGCCGAAGGTGAGCAGGCCGAACAGGACGCCGAACACCAGGAACCCGCCGGAGAGTACCAGGCACAGGGCGAGGTCGATGAGGGAGGCGGCGACGCGGCGGCGCAGCACGTGCCAGGTCAGCGCTGCCTCGAAGGCATCGTCGGGTGGGTAGCGAGGAGTCATGGTGCTGCCTCCGGCGTGAGGATGATGCGTGCGGCGACGTGGTTGGGCGCGGCGGGGATCGGCAGCAGGGTGCCGGCGTGCCAGCGTTGCGCTAGGTTGCGCGCGGAGGCCAGCAGGATGTGGCCGGACTGGCCGGGGGCAACGATGAAGCGGCTGTTGTCCAGGGTTGCGAGGTCGTAGACGGCGCGATAGCCGGCGCCGTGGACGGCATCGTCGTCACGCCCGGCATTGGCGCGCAGCAGGGTGGTCGCGTCGCCGCCGACCGGCACGCGGAGCACGGCGATGGCGTCGAGTTGGGGGACCATGCGCAGCAGCGGATGGGCGAAGACGGCGCGGTGCGCGGTGCCCCAGCGCCAGGCGGCGGGCTCGGCGCCGTAGCGTGTGGTCAGGCGGGTGATCGCGTCATCGAGGCTGGTTCGCAGCAGCGTCTCGCAGTGCGCCGGAAGGCCGCAGCTGGCAGCGCCTTGCGGCGAGAGCGCGTAGGCGGCGCGGTGCCACCAGGGGGCGGCGCCGTCGCCGGCTTCCAGGGCGCGGGCGAAACCCTGCATCCAGCTGTGGAAGATTAGCGGTTGCGGGGCGTCTTCGCGCATATTTGCGTCCCAGCCGGCCAGCAGGGCGCGGGCACGGGCGGCGGGGCCGTCGGTGAGGTCGAGGGCCATGAGGTGGGGCAGTGCGTCGCGGGCGAAGATGCTGAGCGTGTCGGTCTGCATGGCGGCGAAGCTGTCGAGGGTGTGTTTCGGTGTGGCTGCGAGCAATTCGCGGGCGCGGCGGGCGCGCAAATCGTCGTTCCAGTCGCGGCCGAGGAAGATCGGGACATCGGGCGGGGCGACGCGCTCGTTGGCGTTGACCAGGCGGCCGCTGGGCGGGTCGACGATGCGGGGCAGGGCGGGGCCGCTGGCCCAGCCGGTCCAGTCGTGGCTGCCGTCGGCGCCGGGGGCGGGGCGGCTGCCGTCGCCGGCGCGGCGGATGGGCACGCGGCCGGTGACGTAGAGGGCGATGCCGTGGCGGTCGGCCACGATCATGTTCTGCACCAGGCCGTTGATGCGGGTGGCGGCCAGAGCGGCGGCGGCGCGGTCGGGGGCGCGGTTGAGGGCGAGCAGGCCGGCGGCGGAGGTTTCGTCGGCGGCGAGGTTGGCCATGGCGACGGCCAGGATGGGGCCGCCGGGGGCGACCGGGCCACTGTTCGTGGCGAGATCACTGATCACCGGGCCGTGGCGGGTTTCGCGCACCGTCAGCACCTCGTCGGCCTGGCCGCGCACGCGCAGGCGTTCCTGGTGAAGAATGAACGGGCGCGGGCCGTCGGGCGTGAGGTAGAGGCCGGGGCCGGCCGGGGTTTCGACGAACAGGTCCTGGACGTCGGCGCCGTTGGTGGTGAAGCTCCAGGCGATGCGGCCATTGTGGCCCATCACCAGGAAGGGCACGCCGGGGGCGGTGGCGCCGGCCAGGGTGCCCTCGGGCGTGTCGATGCGCGCGAGATACCAGGTGCCGGGTAGGGAGAAGCCGAGATGCGGGTCGCCAGCCAGCAGCGGCGCGCCGGTGGCGGAGTGGCGGGCGTCGACCGCCCAGGCGTTGCTGGCGCTGGCCGGCAGGGTGAAGGGGGTGGGGAAGCTCGGCAGCACTTCGGCCAGCCGTCGCGCGGTGTCGGCCAAAGCCGGGTTGAGGGCGGCGTGGGGGCTGGGGGTGTCATCGGCGGGCGGCCAGGGGGCGGCGCTGCCTTGGGCGCGGGCGAGTTCGGTGCGCCAGTTGGCTGACAGGTAGAGCCCCATGGTCTTGGCCCAGAGCAGCGAGTCGGTCACCGTCCAGGGCCGTGGTGCGCCGAGGAGGAGAAACTCGGCGGCGGCGAAACGGCCGCGGGCGGTGATCCAGGCGTTTACCCCGGTGGCGTAGGCTTCCAGCATGGCCCTTGTGTCGGCGTCGAGTGCTGCTTCGGCGTGGGCGGCACTGCGGCGCAGGCCGAGGGTGCGCATCATGCGGTCGAGCGGCAGGGTGGCGGGGCCGGCGATCTCGGACAGTTCACCGGCGGCGGCGCGGCGCATCATGTCCATCTGGAACAAGCGTTCGCGGGCGTGGAGGTAGCCGAGCACGGCGGCGGCGTCGCGCGGGCTGGCAGCGCGGATGCGCGGGATGGCGTCGTCATCGAGTTCGACCGTGGCGCCCCGGCCCAGTCCGGCGATGGTCGCGCTGTGGCTGCCGCCGGGCAGGCTGTGCCACAGTGAAGCGGCGACCAGCCCGGCCGCCAGCAATACCAGCACGGCCAAGCCGGCGGACAGGCGCAGGAGCCAGCGGCGCAATCGTCGCATGGCAGCTACATGGCGTTCAGTCGCGTGGCGGCAAGTGCAGCTGCACGGTGTCGGGATCGCCGGGCAACGCGGGGAAGCGGCGCATTACCTCGGGGTCGTGGCCGGGGATGATGTGGTCGGGGCTGTCGGCCAGGGCCTCGCACAACTCCCAGCCCTCGATCATGTCCTGCAGGTTGTGCAGCAGCACGAAGGGCGAACGGCGGCGGATGTTGTGCCAGAAATGCGCGGCGTCGGAGGCCAGCACGACGGTGCCGCGCGCGGTGGGGACGGACAGTATTTGCAGGCCCTTGGAGTGGCCGCCGACCTTGTGGACGTGCACGCCCGGCGCGATTTCGGCGGTGCCGTTCTGGAATTTCACCCGTTCCTGGTAGACGAAGCGCACGGCGGTGCAGACCTGCTCGACGTCGAACGGGCGGCGCATCGGCTCGTGGCACATGCAGCGGCCGGTGGCGTAGTCCATCTCGGCGTCCTGGATATGGAACTTTGCGTTCGGCAGTTCGTGCCAGTGGCCCGCGTGGTCCCAGTGCAGGTGGCTGAGGACGACGTCCTGGACGTCGTGCGGCGTGACGCCGACATTGGCCAGGGCGGCGATCGGCGAGCGGATCCAGCTGCGGTTGCGGCGCGCGGCGCTGTCGGCGTCGAAGCCGGTGTCGAGCAGGATGGTGCGGCCCCCCGCTTCCTCATTGGCTCCCTTGACCACCCAGACGAAGAAGTCGAGCGGCATTGGGGCTGCGTGGTCGTCGGGGAAGATCAGATTGCTGCCTTGGGTGCGGTCGGCGAAATGGGCGTAGCGCAGGGCGAAGATTTCGTAGAGCGGTGCAGGCATCGCTTCCTCCTGGGGGCATTCTTGCGGGCATTGCAATCTGCTTGCCGATTGGCGCGCCGGCTGGCAATCCCTGTTGGTGCAACAATGACCGACCGGAGGATATGCGCCATGGCCAAGGCCACCGCCAAGACTGCCAAGAAGCCCGCCGCCAAGACACCGGCCAAGCGCGGGCCGAAGCGCCGGCCGGAATTCGCCGGCAAGCTGTTCGAGCAGGGGCTGGAGGTGCGGCGCGCGGTGCTGGGCGGTGAATATGTGGACGCCTCGATTGCCAATGCCTCCGACTTCATGGTCGATTTCCAGAAGCTCGTCACCGAATACGCCTGGGGGCAGGTGTGGACGCGCCCGGGGCTGAGCCGCAAGACGCGCTCGATGCTGAACCTGGCGATGCTGACCTCGCTGAACCGGCCGAACGAGCTGCGGCTGCATCTGAAAGGGGCGTTGACCAACGGGGTGAGCCGCGACGAGATCAAGGAGATTTTGCTGCAGGCTTGCATCTATGCCGGCGTTCCGGCCGGGCTCGACGCCTTCAAGGTGGCGAGCGAGGTGTTCCGCGAGGTCGATTCGAAGTGAGCACGACCGTCGGTTTCGTCGGCGTTGGCAACATGGGCTGGCCGATGGCCGCGAACCTGCTGAAGGGTGGGTTCGTGGTGGCGGTGGCCGACAACAGGCGCGAAGTGGCGAACAATTTCGTCCAGCAACTCGGCGGCAGCGCGCCGGACACGCTGGCGCAGTTGGCCGCGATGTCCGATGTGGTGGTGACGATGCTGCCCACCTCCGGGCACGTCGCCACCGTGCTGGCCGAGGGCGCGGACCATGTGCTGGCGGGGTTGAAGCCGGGCAGCATCGTGATCGACATGACCTCGGGCCAGCCGGCGGTGACGCAGGCTTTGGCGGCCCGCGTCGCCGCTGCGGGCGCTGTGCTTATCGACGCGCCGGTTTCGGGTGGCGTTGCGCGGGCCCGCACCGGCGAGCTGGCGATCATGGTCGGGGGGCCGGAGGAGGCGATCGAGCGGGCACGGCCGGTGCTGGCGGTGATGGGGACGACGATAACCCGCTGCGGCGAGGTGGGCGCGGGGCAGGCGATGAAGGCGTTGAACAACTTGGTCAGCGCCGGGGGGTTCCTGATCGGCATTGAGGCGCTGCTGATCGGGCAGAAATTCGGCCTTGATCCCGGGCTGATGACCGACGTGCTCAATGCTTCGACCGGGATGAACAACTCGACGCAGAAGAAGTTTCGCCAGTTCGTGCTTTCGCGCGGGTTCGATTCAGGGTTCTCGTTGGAGTTGATGGTGAAGGACCTCAGCATCGCCATCGAGATGGCGCGAGGTGGGGCAGTGCCCGCACCGTTTGCTGCGCAGTGCCGCGAGCTGTGGGCGGCGGCCTCGGCGATGCTGGGGCCGGGGCAGGACCACACCGCGCTAGCGAAGCTGCCCGAGGCGCTGGCGGGGATGGAGTTGAAGGCGACGACGTGAGCGGCCGCGGGGAGCTTGGCCAATGACCCCAGCCGGCGCGGCTTGGCCGGCACGGTAAAACACGGCCTGCGCAGCTTGTTGCCACTTTGAGTTGTTCTGAGGGTTGGTATTTTGCCCACCCTCGGTAAAAATGACTTTCAGTCAGGCAAGTTGGGGCTTCGCCCCGCACCCCACCAGAGGCCGATCCTCTGGACCTCATCGTATTGAAATAAAATGGGTTTCCAGAGGCCGTCGGCCTTTCGTTGGGTCCAGCGCAAAGCCCTGGCCTCGCTTACCCTCATGCTTCAACCAATGCGCTGCTCGATACTCCCCCGGTGGCCCGGGCCAGGAATTCCAGCACCTCGCGCCATGATCGTTCGGCGGCGCGGGCATTGCCAGGCGCGGTGCCGCCGTAGACCATGAAGATGCCGCTGATCGCATGCGGCCGGCGCAGGACCGTGGCGGGAACGTAGGGGAAGCCGATGGTGTGCCCGGCATCGGGGTTGCGCGCGTGGCGCACCGGGAGGCGGAACTGCGATTGCGCCAGGTCCTGCTCCGCCATGTCGCTGAACCGTTCGGACGGCCAGAGCTGGTCGTCGCTGCCGCTGATGAACATGATCGGGCCGCGGATGCGCTCGATGGCGATGCGGGCGCGGGCCATCGCTACGGGGTCGCCAAGGCAGGTGAGGAAGGCCGGGGTCTGGCTGCGCGCGCCGGGCGTGTTGTCGAAAATGCCCCAGTCGGCGGTGCGGTTGGCCGCCGCCAGTGCCGGTAACGGTTCGCCGGCCAACGTCCAGGTGGGGGCGTGGCGGTCCTCGCCGGGATGGCCGGCGTTGAGCACGCCGTTGGTGAAGTGGCACGGGACATAGGCGATGACGGCGCTGACCCGCTCGGGGTAGGTGGCGCCGAGCAGCAGCGACAACTCGCCGCCGCGGGAGACGCCGGCGACGGCGATGAAGCCATCCTTCGGCGCCAGGGTGGCGCGCATCCAGTCGAGCGCGTCGGCGAAGTATTCCAGCCTGGTGCCGGAGATGCGCGGCGGCAGGCCGGGGGCGCCGAAATAGCCGAGTGCCAGGGCCTGGTAGCCGTGTGCTGCGAACAGTGCGGCGCGCGCCTCCATGATGCCGCCGCCGGAGCCGGCGAGCACCACCACCGCCGGGTGCGGGCCGGGGCCGGGCGGGGTGAACAGCACGCCGACCATGCCGGCTTCGCGCACCTCCCGCCGGGTCGCGCCGGGGGGCAGGAAGGTCTGGGTAAAGCGGGCGGCGGCGCGGCGGTTGTCGGCGCCGCGGGCGGCGATGGCCACGTCCAGCGGTGCGGTCTGGTCGTGCTGCTGGCTGCCACCGCTAATCGCGCGCATCGCCCAGACGAGTGCCATCGGTTCGACGCCGCGCCAGTCGCCGGCCAGCGGCGCGTCGCGGCCGAGGTCGACGCTGCCGTCGTCGGCGGCCAGGAAGGTGGCGTGGCTGCGCCAGTGCGTGCCGTCGTTCTGCGTCAGGTCGGCGGTGATCTCGACCGGCTGGCCGGGCGTGAAGCCGGTGGCGACGACATGGCGGGGCACATCGATCATGGCGGTGGTGGGTTCGGCGGTAATGGTGGCAGGCATGGCGGGTCCTCGTGGTGGCGAGGCAGTGTAGGGCGCGAACGGTGCCGGCAGCAGTACCGATCGAACCTTGCCGGCTTGCCTGTGCAGCTGGACCGCCCTGCGGAGAGTAGGCCAGCTTTACGGTTTTGCCGGCGAGCCGCCTGGTTGCG
>JBBQOT010000072.1:0-9031 GCA_038331165.1 Acetobacterales bacterium | reverse complement strand
CGCGGTGATGTTGCTGTCGCGGGTGGATAGCGGCGAGCCGCCCAGCGCGGGCGAGGCCGTCTGGGCAAATGCCGGTCCAGCCATCGCGCCCAACAGGGCTAGGGCGCCGGCAACGGAGTACCTCATGGGCCAAAATCCTTTGTGTGCCGCCGGCCGGGAAGGTGCCTAGCCAGGAGTTGCCGATACTGCGCGCAGCGGACCGCGGATCGCAGACCCGGAATCTACGCAGAACCACCGCGAACCGGCACGCGGCCAGGGTGCGGCGGGGGTATATTCCGAAGCTGGGAGACTGCCCGAGCCACGGCGCATGTTCGAGCCTCGCATAGCGCGGCGCTCTCCGACCGGTTCCCGCCGCGCATTCCGCCGCGGGCACGATCGCGCCACGCAACGGCGCGCCATGATCGCATCAAGGGCAAGGGCACATGACACTTCGCAGGCGGGATTTGCCGGCACGACGGTTCCGCAGCGCCCTTGCCGCCTGGCTGATCGGCGGGGCACTGCTCATGGCGCCGGCGGCCGCGCAGCATGGGGAAGGCGACCCGCCGTCGCGCGTCGGCCGGCTGGCGCGCATGACCGGCGAGGTGTTGTTTCGAACCGGCGCGGCGGAGCACTGGGACCCCGCCACGCTCAACTATCCCATCACCTCCGGTAACCTGATCTGGACCGCACCGCGGGCACAAGCCGAGCTCCAGATCGCGGGTGACCGGGTGCTGATGGACAGTGCCACCGAATTCGAGGTGATCAGCCTCGATGACCGCGACATGGTAGCGAGCGCGCGCCAGGGCGAAGTCTATCTCGACCTACGCGGCATGCCGGAGGACGGCAGCTATTCCATCATGACCCCGCGTGGCGAGGTGCGGATCGTCACTGGCGGCCGCTTCGACATCGTCGTTGGCGACACGCTGCGGCCGACCCGCGTCACGGTTCTGGAAGGCGTCGCCGAGTTCGGCGATGCCGACCGCGGCATGCGCATCGGCGCCATGCAGACCGCGACAGTGACCGGCGATGCGCAATTCCAGACCAGCATCGGCCCGGCCCTGGCCAGCCCGTTCCTCAACGCGCTGCTTGCCCGCGAACGGGCGGCGGCCACCGTACCTTTGGGCCGTGCCAGCGCCGAACCGCCCATGCTGGCGCGCATGACCGGCGCCCGCGAGCTTGCGGGTTACGGCACATGGGACCGTTCCCCGGTCTATGGCAGCGTCTGGTATCCCCGCGTCACCACCAGCTACGTGCCGTATCGGAACGGGCACTGGGCCTTCGTGCAGCCATGGGGCTGGACCTGGATTGACGACGCGCCCTGGGGATTCGCACCCTTTCACTATGGGCGCTGGGTGCAGGTGAACGCGCGCTGGGGCTGGGTCCCGATCGCCGCCGCCGGGCGCGAACGTCCCGAGCCGCGGCATTGGCAACCTGTCTACGCACCGGCACTGGTCAACTTCTTCGCCATCGGCGTCACCGCGTCGGTCGGCATCGCGGCTGGGCGCGACCGCACCGAGCAGCCGCGCGGCTCGGTCGGCTGGATTCCGCTCGGGCCACAGGAAGCATACCGGCCCACCTACCGCACCAGCCCAACCTATGTGCGCAACGTCAACGTCACCAATGTCACCAATGTGACCAACATCACCAACATCGTAAATAACCCGGCGCCGCGCGCCGACTATCGCCGGATGGTCAACCGCCAGGCCGTGACCGTGGTGCCGGCGGCCGCCATGGCTGCATCCCGGCCCGTCGCGGTTGCGCATCAGCCGGTTTCGCAGGAACGTCTTGCTGCGGCGCGTCCGGTCACCGCCCCGCCCGAGGCGCCCAGCCCTCTGGTCCCCAGTGGGATACCCGGCGCAGCGCCGGGTGTGGCACCCAGTGGAATACCCGGCGCAACGCCACATGTGGCACCCAGCGCGGCCCCTGGCGTGGCGCCCGCGCCGCTCGCTGCTGCGCCGCCGCGCGCCGCGGTCGTGCCGTCCGGCCTGCCGGCACCCGACCGGACGATCGCCCCGGCCCGCCGCACCGCCGATCCTGTCATCGCGCCCCACGTTGCCCCGCCTCACGCTGGCGCGCCAGGGCGGGTCGCCGCTGCCCCTGCCATTCCTGCACCGAAATCAGCCGACCCCGTCGCCGCGCCCACCGCCCTGCTGCCCGCCACCGTCGTCGCCCCGACGCCGTCCGCGACGCCGGCCGCGACGCCGGGCACGGCACGGCCAGGCGCGGCAGCCCCGGGCAAGGCCGGCGGACCCGTGGTGCCCCACGGCGCCGGCACGCCGCCGCTCGCCGCCGGCGTCGCAGTCTCGCGTCCGACCGCACCCGGCGTCCCGGTCGTTGCGACGCCGCCGGTCGTAGCCCCGGCGGTTGCGCCCGTTCCGCCGTCCCTCCCTCCGCTGGCCGCACCCGCCGCCGCGCCGGCGGCGCGGCCGCACCCGGCCCCGACGCCTCCGACCGTCGTGGGTCCCGCCGCTCTCGCGCCCCTGGCTCCTCCTGCCGCGGCGCCGGCCGCTCGGGCGGTCGCCCCGCCCATGCCGCCGACTGCCTCGCCGGTGCCGGCGCCATCTGCCAGCCCGACCAATCCGCCACCTGTGCCCGCCGCACGACAGCCGGAGGCGCAATCCCATCCGGTGCCGGCGATCGTGCACGGGCCGCGTGCCGGCACGACACCATCCCTGCCGCCGGCATCGACACCCCTGCCGCCGGCCGCGCAGCGGCATCCTCCGGCCGCCGCGCCGCCCGTGTCACCACTGCTCGCACCAACCAATCCTGCCGCACCGGCACCGACACCGGCATCGGCACCGTCCCAGCCGCCGGCATCGACACCCCCAGCACCGGCCACGGCGCGGCCTCTTCCTGCCGCATCGGTACCGTCCCTGCCGCCGGCCGCGCAGCGGCATCCTCCGGCCGCCGCGCCGCCCGTATCACCACGGCTCGCACCAACCAATCCTGCCGCACCGGGATCGGCACCGGCATCGGCACCGTCCCAGCCGCCGGCATCGACACCCCCACGACCGGCCACGGCGCGGCCTCTTCCTGCCGCATCGGCACCGTCCCAGCCGCCGGCATCGACACCCGCACCACCGGCCACGGCGCGGTCTTTTCCTGCCGCATCGGCACCGTCCCTGCCGCCGGTATCGATACCCCCACCACCGGCCACGGCCCGGCCCCGTCCTGACGCTTCGCCCCCCGCCCCAGCACCACCCGAACCGGCCATCCGTGCCGCACCGGCGCCGGCATCGCCGCGCCAGGACCCTGCCCACCGTCCGGCGGCAGCGGTGGCTCCACCGCCGCAGGCCCCGTCGCCGACGATCGGTGCCCCCTCGTCTCCCCGGGCTCCGCACGAGCGCGGCGATCCCCCGGGCCGCGACGCGCGCGGCACGCCCCCGGGCATTGCAGCACCGTCGCCTGTATCGCGCTGACCGGTTCCCGGTGCGGCCCACACCCAATCAAGCGGCGCCCCTCGGGTCGGCATGATCCAGGCAAAAGAATCAGGGGCAAAGGCGCCACCTGCAGATAGACACGTGCTACGTGCTGCTTCACGCCGTCGTTCATGCCGCCGACTTGCAGGTTCATTGCGGTGACGGATTGCAGATCGCCACCCTGTTCGGCCAGTTTCCACTCCGGTGCAAACTCGAAGCCGATGGCGTCTACAAGTTCGCCGCACATGCCCAGCGCAAGCCCCGACGGAGCAGTCGCATTGACAACGCAGTGGCGCGTCCTGCACGCCGATCCCCGAATGGCGGCCCGACTGGCGCTGCCAAACATCCCACCCCGCGCGTTTCGGATATGCCGCCTCCGGCTGCAATCGGCAAAACGTCTGTTCCCAAATCGACGCGGTGTTGCAGTCGGTGCGAACACCGCTGGCAGGGTGGCTCGTAAGGGTCCGGCCGTATGGTGACGAGGGCCGCCGGCAAGCCGTCGCCTTGGGGTTGATCGGGAAACAGGCGTCGGCAGTGAGTCCGGAAACCCAAGGTTTGAAAGATCTGGCGCCGCGTCAGGGGTGCCAAAAATGCCATCTAGCTATTTGAAAAGATGGATGGTGCCCAGGGGCGGAATCGAACCACCGACACTGCGATTTTCAGTCGCATGCTCTACCAACTGAGCTACCTGGGCAAGGCGCCGCTATCGTCGGCGTCGTTGGTGGGGACGGAATAGCCCGGCATCGGGATGCGATCAACCCGTGATCTCGTCGTCTGTGTCGTGTTTGGGCGGGCCGGGAATGCGGTAGGTCTCGCCGAACCAGCGGCCGAGGTCGATCTCAGCGCAGCGGGGGCTGCAGAACGGTCGGTCGCGGAGGGTGGGCGGTTTGCCGCAGATCGGGCAGCGCGCGGCGGGCTTGGGGCGCGGGTCAGGCATGCGTCACCTCCTCGATGCGGTATGCATGGAGGGTGAGGGTCGGATTCGGACGCAGGGCGATCGGGTGGCCGGCGCGCGCGGTGAAGTCGGCCAGCGCCGCGGGGTCGGTCTGGAGGGCAGCGATCACAGCGGGGGCAGCGTGCAGGGCTAGCCGGGCGTGCGGCTTGGCGGCGGCTTGGCGGGCGGCGTGGCGCAACGCCGCCAGGCCGGCGGCGTGCGGGCCGGCGAGAATTTCATGCAGCGGCTTGTGGGCACGGGGGCGGAGGATTTCGGCCAGGCCCAATGCGGAGAAGCCAAGGAAGCGCGGCGCGAGCGGATCGGGGGCGAGGGCGGCGGCGAGCGAGGGGCCGAGGACGGCGCGGCGCTTCGGCGACAGGCCGGCGAGGTCGACGACGATGGCGCCGGACAGGTTGCGCAGGCGGATCTGGCGGGCCAGGGCGGGAATGGCGGCGCGGTTGGCCTGTTCGTGGGCGCGCGTCTTGGCGGTGCGCGCGGCGCTGGCGGCGGCGAGGTCGAGGTCGATCGCGGTCAGTGCCGGGGTGGGGTGGATGGTCATGCGGGCGCCGCCGGGCAGGTCGGCATGCGACTCGCGGAGCAATTCAAAGTGCGACTCGAGCGACTCGTCCAACGCACGGCGAACCAGGTGCAGGCGCTCGCCCAGCAGGGGGCGCAGTGCGGCGGCCAGGGCGGGGTTGTCGAGTTCGATTACCGCCGTGGGGTGCAGGGCGGCGAGGCGTTCGACGGCGCCGGGGCCGCGGCGCAGCAGGGCCACCGGCCCCGGGGGCACGTCATCGGCCAGCCTGGCGCTGAGGCGCGGACCCTTGCCGCCCTGGGCGGCGCGGGTGACGCGAACGGGCAGGATGGTGCCTTCCGGGTGGTCGCCGCCAATGCTGGAGGGCAGGGCGCGGTCGGGCAGGAAGCCGTCGCTGCCGTCGTGCAGGCGGACAAAACTGCCAGCCAGCGCGGGCAACCGTGCGGTGATGCGGCCGCGATGCAGGTCGCCCATGCCGTCGGGCGCGCCGGGCCGTTCGATGGCGACGTCCAGCGGGCCGTTGGCGTCGCTGGCCACGGCGCGGATTTCGCCGGGGCTGGTGGCGACACGGATGATCACACGCGTGGATCCTTGTCGACCGGCTGAATGAACGGCCTAGCAAACAAGTCAAGGCCAGGGCTTTGCCCTGGACCCACCAAAGGCCGACGGCCTTTGGAAACCCATCTTTTATGTGATGAGGTCCAGGGGCTCGGCCCCTGGTGGGTGCAGGGCAAAGCCCTGGTTTTGCCTATCGTGAAGGTATTCTCCACGGTATTTCGGGCGCTCGGTCTCACGGCAGCGGGAAGCCAAGGCCGCGCAACAGTTGGGCCGTTTCGAACAGCGGCAAGCCGACGACGTTGGAGTGGCTGCCCGCGAGGAAGCGGATATGGGCGGCGGCGGCGCCCTGGATGGCATAGCCGCCGGCCTTGCCGCGCCATTCGCCGGTGGCGAGGTAGGCGGCGATCTGCGGCGGCGTCAGGCGGGCGAAGGCGACGGTGCTTTCCACCACGCGCTCGGCACGCCGGCCGTCGGGGGCGTGCAGCACCAGCGCGGTCAGCACCGTATGGCGCCGGCCCGACAACAGGGCGAGGCAGGCGCGGGCCTGATCCTCGGTTTCGGCCTTGGGCAGGATGCGGCGGCCGACCGCGACGACCGTGTCGGCCGCCAGCAAAAAAGCATCCGGCTTTGCGGCGGCCAGGGCCTTGGCGCGGGCGAGACGCTGGGCATGCAGGCGCGGCTGCTCGGCCTTGTGCGGCGTCTCGTCGATGTCGGTGGGGGTGACGGCATCGGCGATGATGCCGATCTGTGCCAGCAGCGCCAGCCGCCTGGGGCTTGCCGAGGCGAGGATGAGCGGCTTGCGGCCCGGACTGTCCGGCAACGCTACTTGAACCGAAACGTGATCCGGCCCTTGGAGATATCGTAGGGCGTCATTTCGACGTTGACACGGTCGCCGGCGAGCACGCGGATGCGGTTCTTTCGCATTTTGCCGCTGGTGTGGGCCAGGATGGAATGCTCGTTGTCGAGCTTCACGCGGAACATCGCGTTGGGAAGCAGCTCCATGACGGTGCCGCTGAACTCGATCATGTCTTCCTTGGACATTCGCCCTCATTTTCAATTGCTGTGACGCGGCGGAACATGATCGCGCGCGGGTGTGAGGTCAAGGCAAGGCGTTGGATCAGCGCGGTGGATTGGCCAGCCGCAGCGCGATGCTGCGGGCGTGGGCCTTCAGCCCCTCGGCCTCGGCGAGCGCGATCGCTGCGGGGCCGATTTGGGCCAGGCCGGTTTGGGTGGCGGCGATCCAGGTGGTTCGCTTGAGGAACTCGAACACCGACAGGCCGGAGGCGAAGCGGGCGGTGCGGCCGGTGGGCAGCACGTGGTTGGGGCCGGCGACGTAATCGCCGACCGCCTCGGGCGTGAATGCGCCAAGGAAGACAGCCCCGGCGTGGCGGATGCGGGCGAAAAGTTCCCCCGGCGCGGCGGTCATGATCTGGAGATGCTCGGGGGCAAGGCGGTCGACCAGCGCGCAGCCCTCGGCCCAGTCGCGCACGGTGATGATGGCGCCATACTTGTCCCAGGCGGCGCCGGCAATGGCAGCGCGGGGCAAAGTGGGGATTTCGACGGCCACGGCCGCGGCCACGGCGGCCGCCATGCGGGGGCTGTCGGTGATCAGGATGGATTGGGAATCCTCGCCGTGCTCGGCTTGCGCCAGCAGGTCGATGGCGATGCAGCGCGGGTCTTGGGCGTCGTCGGCCAGCACCACGACTTCAGACGGGCCGGCGATGCTGTCGATGCCGACGCGGCCGAACACCTGGCGCTTGGCTTCGGCGACATAGGCGTTGCCGGGGCCGACGATGCGATCGACCGGGGCGATGGTGGCGGTGCCCCAGGCGAGGGCGGCCACCGCCTGCGCGCCGCCGACGCGGTAGATTTCCGACACGCCGGCGCGCCGCGCGGCGGCCAGCACCAGCGGGTTCAGCACGCCGTCGGGCGTGGGCACGACCATGGCGATGCGCCCGACACCCGCGGCGCGGGCCGGGATGGCGTTCATCAGCACCGAGGAGGGGTAGGCCGCGCGGCCGCCGGGCACATAAATGCCGACGGCGTCGAGCGCACCCCAGCGCATGCCCATCGTGACGCCGGCGGTGTCGTCGAGGGCCAGGTCGATGGGGAGCTGGGCGCGGTGGAAGCGCTCGATGCGGGTGGCAGCAACTTCCAGCGCCGCGATCAGCGATGCCGGAACCTGGGCGATGGCGGCGTCGATTTCGGCCGCGGTGATGCGCAGGCGGTCGGCGGTGATGGGCATGCGGTCGAAGCGGGCGGTGTAGTCGCACAGGGCTTCGTCACCGCGGGCGCGGACCGCCGCGATGATGGCCGCGACGGTTTCGCCGACATTGGACGTGGTGTCGCGGGTTTGGTTCAGCAGGGCGGTGAAGTCGGGCTCGAAGGTGTGGTCGGCGGTGTCGAGGTGCTTCATATCAACTCCGGGCGTTTTGATTATAAGAACGGGGGTTTTGCCCAATAAGCGCAAAGGGAGGGAAGGCTGGGCTCCGCCCAGACCCGCCAGGGGCCGAGCCCCTGGACTTCTATACTTAAGTATTGAGGGTCCAGGGGGCTCGGCCCCCTGGTGGGTCCAGGGCGAAGCCCTGGCCTTGCCCTTCTATTTGCCGCTCGTAGCGACGAGTGCCGCGCGGAAGCGGGCGATCATGGCGCCGATGGCTTCCGGGCGGGTTTTCAGGGCGGTGCGGTTCACGATCAGGCGGGAGGTGACGCGGGCGATCACTTCGGTTTCCACCAGCCCGTTGGTTTTCAGGGTGGAGCCGGTGGCCACCAGGTCGACGATGACGCGGGTGAGGCCCAATGCTGGGGCCAGTTCCATGGCGCCGTTGAGGTGCACGACATCGGCGTGGATGCCGCGGCTGGCGTAGTGGCGGCGGGCGATGTTGGGATATTTGGTGGCCACGCGCACGCGCGACCAGGTGCGCGGGTCGTCGGTGCCGGCGGTGGCGGCGGGTTCGGCCACCGACACGCGGCAGGCGCCGATGCCGAGGTCGAGCGGGGCGTAGATTTCCGGGTAGTCGAATTCCATCAGCACGTCGGCGCCGCAGATGCCGATCTGGGCGGCGCCGAAGGCGACGAAGGTGGCGACATCGAAGCTGCGCACGCGCACCACGTCGATGCCGGGGTCGTCGGTGGCGAAGCGCAGGGCGCGGCTGTCTTCGTTGGCGTAATCGGGGTGCGGGTGGATGCCGGCGGCGGCGAGCAGGGGGGCGCATTCGGCGAGGATGCGGCCTTTGGGCAGGGCGATGATCAGGGGAGAAGTGGCATCGGGTTCGAGGGCTTCGGCGCGGAAGGCGGCGGTCATCGGTGGCTCCCATCGAT
Organism: Acetobacterales bacterium; assembly: GCA_038331165.1. Classification (GTDB taxonomy): domain Bacteria; phylum Pseudomonadota; class Alphaproteobacteria; order Acetobacterales; family Acetobacteraceae; genus CAMDGX01. The sequence goes on along the minus strand of JBBQOT010000072.1, from coordinate 285 downwards.
CGGCGCGCTCATAGCGCGACGGGGCGGTTGGGGGAACCGGGGGTGTGGGAGGAGCAGGGGTGCGCAAGGGAGGAGGAAGCCAGATTCTTCTTTTTCTGTAGAAAAAGAAGCAAAAAGACTTTCAATTGTTTGGGCTGAGCGGGGGGATTGCGCAGGTCCCACGAGATGAAAGTTTTTTGGTTCTTTTTTCAAAAAAGAACGCGCTTTCTTGCTTTCAGGTCGCCACCCGCTCGATATCGGCCCCGCAGGCGGCGAGCTTCTGTTCAACGGCCTCGTAGCCACAGT
>JBBQOT010000071.1:0-9076 GCA_038331165.1 Acetobacterales bacterium | reverse complement strand
CAGCATTGGTGTTTTATGAAGTGGCATGCGTTTTGCGTAGTCAGCTTTGTTCGATCGATCAAGGTCGCGGCGGGTGGGTGAAAATCAGCGATCGCAGTATCGCCTGGTGTTCGCACGCACCGCAGCCGGGTGACGTTGGATTTTCTGGAACTCGGGGAGAAAGCTATGCGTACGTGGTTCGGGACGGCGGTGATTGTCGGAGCGGCAGTCGCTGGGTTTGGTATTTCGCAGGCGCAGGCCGCAACGCCTGTCGGGATTGAGTTGTCATTGCTGATCGATGTGTCGGGCAGCGTCGACACTACCGAGTACAACCTGCAGATGCAGGGATATGTCGACGCCTTCAACAGCGCGGCCGTTCAAACGGCGATCACCAACACCACAAACGGCATCGCCGTGAACGTCATCCAGTGGTCGGGTGTTGCGGAGCAATCGCAGGTGGTGGCCTGGACACACTTGACCAATGCAACAACGTCCACGAACTTTGCCAGCGCGATCGGCGCCGTGGTCCGCGCGTTCACCTTCGGCAACACGGCCCCGGGGAGTGCCATCAACTTTTCCGTGGCGTCGTTCGCGAACCTCTTCGACGGCGTGAAGAACGTGATCGACGTGTCGGGCGACGGCGCTGAGAACGACGGCTTCAATACGCTGACCGCGCGCAACAATGCCCTGACCGCCGGCATCAACACCATTAACGGCTTGCCGATTCTTGGCGAGACGGGGCTGCTCGCCTTCTACCAGAACAACATCCAAGGCGGCGCGAACAGCTTCACCCTGCCGTCCGCCAGCTTCGCCGACTTCCGGGTGGCCATTCAGGACAAGCTGGTCGGCGAGATCACCGGCCAGATCCCCGTGCCGGAGCCCGCGAGCATGGCGCTGCTGGGCACCGGCCTGCTGGCCCTGGGGGTGCTGCGCCGCCGCCGCGCCGTAGGCTGATCGCACCCACGCGGAGGAATGACGGCCGCCGGGGCGACCCGGCGGCCGTTTTTGCGCGACCGCGGCGTGACGGCTTTGCTTCGGCGCATTGAGGCATGTACTCTCGCAATCCGCCGTAACACGCCCCGGGGATGGATCGCCGATGAACATCAAAGATGCCCATGGTCCGTTGAAGGGCTTGCGGGTTCTGGACCTCACCCGTGTGCTGGCGGGGCCGACCTGCACCCAGATGCTGGGCGACCTGGGGGCCGAGGTGATCAAGATTGAGCGGCCGGGCAGCGGTGATGACACGCGCGGCTTTGCACCGCCGGTGATGCCGGGGACCGGCGAGAGTGCGTATTTCATCGGGGTGAACCGCAACAAGCGCTCGGTGACGCTGGATATCGCCACGCCCGAGGGCCAGGCGATCTGCCGCCAGTTGCTGGCCGATACCGATATTCTGGTGGAGAACTTCAAGGTCGGCGCGCTGGCAAAGTATGGCCTGGGCTATGAGCAGGTTCACGCCGATTTTCCCGGCCTGATCTATTGCTCAATCACCGGCTTTGGCCAGACCGGGCCGTATGCGCCGCGGCCGGGCTATGACAGCCTGATCCAGGGCATGGGGGGGGTGATGAGCCTGACCGGCGAGCCGGATGGGCTGCCGCAGAAGGTCGGCGTGCCGGTGGCCGACCTGTTCGCCGGGTTGTATGGCTGCATCGGCATCCTGGCGGCACTGCGCCACCGGGAGAAGACCGGGCAGGGCCAGCAGGTGGATATCGGCATGCTGGACACGCATGTGGCGTGGTTGGCCAACCAGGGCATGAACTTCCTGGCCACGCGGGAGAACCCGGAGAGGCTGGGCAACCAGCACCCGAATATCGTGCCGTACCAGGTGTTCCCGACGCAGGACGGCTACATGGTGCTGTCGGTCGGCAACGATGCCACGTTCAAGCGATTTTGCGATGCCTTCGGGCTGGCGAAGCTGCTGACGGATGAGCGCTTTGCCACCAACCCCGCGCGGGTGGCCAACCGGCAACTGGTGACCGATACGCTGACCCCGGTGATGCAGCGCGAGACCACGCAATGGTGGATGGACAAACTGGAGCCGCTGAAGATCGGGTGCGGGCCGATCAACACGCTGAAACAGGTGTTCGACGACCCGCATGTGCAGGCGCGCGGCATGGAGGTGCAGATGCGGCACTCCAGCGGTGAGACTGTGACGGTGATCGCCAACCCGGTCCGCCTGTCGGAGACGCCGGTCGATTACCGCATTGCGCCGCCGCTGCTGGGCGAGCACACCAGCGAAGTACTGCAGGACCTGTTGGGCATCGACAACGCGACGTTCAATCGGCTGAGGAAGAAGGGTATCGTCTGACCACCGACTGCGCGGGAGAACCGGCATGGCGATCTTTGTGGGTGCCTGCTTGTGTGGAGCGGTGCGCTATAGGGCCGAGGCGGAGCCGATCTTTGCGGGCGCCTGCCATTGCAGCAACTGCCAGCGGCATACCGGCAACGCGTTTTCCAGCGTGATCGCAGTGCCCAAGCCGGCGTTGGTGATCACCGGTGAGACGCGGGAGTTTCGCCACAAGGGCGGCAGCGGCAAGGACATTGTCACCACGTTCTGCCCGGTCTGTGCCACCCGGCTGACCTCGGAGGCGACGGTGATGGCGGATGTGGTGATGATCGAGGCCGGCACGCTGGACGACCCCCAGATGTTCGTGCCGCAGGTGCATATCTTTCGCGACAGCGCACAGCATTGGTTCCCGTTCACCGCGGCGATGGCCACCCATCCGCGGATGCCGCCGCAGGCGTGAGCGGATCGGTCGGCGCGTTCAGCACGGGGGTGTCCGGGTCGGCCTCCGTTCGCGCCGGATCGCTCTTTGCCGACCCCGCCCGCTTATGCCGCGAAGAGGATCGGTAGCCCTGCGGCGCCCTGGAACAACTCGGCGGTGGCGCTGCCGAAGACCATGTCGTGCACGGGCGAGTGCCGCACGATGCCGATCACCAGCAGGTCGGCTGTATTCTGTCGAGCGCATTCGGTAAGGGCCGCAAGAGCGCCGCGGCCGTCGCCGCGCACCGCCGTAAAGGACGCGTGGGCGCCGTGCCGCGCCAGCAGGTGTGTCAACTCGATGCCGGACTGGCCGGCGCGCAGGGCAGTATCGTCGGTGACGGTTGCAACAATCGTTTCCTCAGCGCGGCAGATGAAGGGCAGGGCGCCCGCGACGGCCCGGGCAGCAGCCGGCGACGCGTCCCATCCCACCAGCACGCGCTTCGGCATGCGGGGCAGGCCGGTCGCCTCGGGCACCATCAGCACGGGGCGGCCGCTGGCGAAGGCGACGGCGGAGAGCAGGAGCCGTCCAGGCAGACCCAGAGTGAGATCCAGCGAGACCACCGCGATATCGCTGACGCGCGCCTGGTCCGCGAAGACCTCTCCGGCCCCGTAGGCGAAGGAGGTGCGTGGCCGCACCTCGCTCCGCACGCCATGCCGCGCGGCCAGCTCGCCCGCCTGCGCGGCAGCAGCCGCTTCGGGCGCGTCACTCCCGTCGATCGCGAAGACCAGCGTTGCCAGGTACGCGCCGAAGGCTTCGGCCACCGTCAGCGCCGGAGCAAGGCGCCTCTCGACCTCCGACGGGGTGCCCGGCTGAACATGGGTGGCGATGGTGGTGATCAACATGTGCGGTCTCCTGACGCGTGACTGGCGACAATGCGCGGAGGGGGCCGAGGTCTTCCGCACGGGCGCGTCGGACTATCATTCTTTCTACGTCCTGGGGTCATCATTCTTTTCGTATTGGAGAAAATCTTTTCTGAAACATTCGTAATGGAACATGATCTGCACCCAATGACAGCTTGACGAGAGTTGCAGGGAGCGTCATCTCCACGCGATTGCTATGCTGACTTTCACTTTGCTGGAGACTGATAATGGAGTGGTTGTTCCTGGAATGGATCGGCAAACCGATCTGGATGTGGACTGCCTTCCTGGCGGTGGTGGCGCTTCTTCTCACATTCGACCTCGGCGTCCTCAACAAGAAGGACAAGGAACTTGGCATTGCCGAGAGCTTGCGGCTGTCGGCGTTCTATATCGGCTTCGCCATCATCTACGGCGGCGCGATCTGGTGGGCCTACGAGGCGGGGCACCTCGCCACATCGGACAACACCCATGCCGGCATCACCTATTTTACTGGTTTCTTCATTGAGAAGGCGCTGTCGATCGACAACGTCTTTGTCATCAGCCTGATCTTTTCCTTCTTCGCCATCCCGCGGAAGTACCAGTACCGCGCCCTGGTGTGGGGCATCATCGGCGTGATCGTGCTGCGCGGCCTGATGATCGGCATCGGCGCAGCGCTGGTGCAGGAATATAGCTGGCTCCTTTACGTCTTCGGCGCCTTCCTGATTGCCACCGGCATCAAGATGTTGGTCCTGCCGGAGAGTGACCCGGACGTGTCGAAGAACCCGGTCGTGAAGTTCATGCGCAAGCACATGCGGGTCACCAACGACCTGCATGGGGAGAAGTTTTTCGTCCGGCAGCCGCACCCTGTAACCGGCAAGTCGGTGATTTGGGCGACGCCGCTGATGCTTGCGCTGATCGTCGTCAACATCGCCGATCTTATCTTCGCCGTGGACAGCGTGCCCGCGATCTTCGCGATCACCACCGACACCTTCATCGTCTACACCGCGAACATCATGGCCATTCTCGGCCTGCGCGCGCTCTACTTCGCACTCGCGGCCATGGTGCACCGCTTCCACTATCTGAAGTATGCGCTCGCGCTGGTTTTGGTCTTCATCGGCGGTAAGATTTTCTGGAACCAAATTGTCGGCAAGGTGGACCCGGCCATCTCGCTGGGCGTGACGCTGGCGATTATCGTTGCGGGCATTGTCTACTCGCTCGCCAAAACACGGCAGGCGAACAAGCCAGCTGCGTAGTACCGACCCGCGCAGGCGATAAACTGTTCCCTCGCCTGCGCGGATTGGTATTGCGCCGCGGGCTGGCGGGCGGCGGCGCGCAAAACAAAGCGTCATGCCAGCGGTCACGCCAGACGACCGTTGGTATAAGGTAGGGACCGAACAGGCAGCGTGCTGATGCCGCAGCCCTCCGGACCTGGACGTTCGCCGGGCAGTGGCGCCGCGGGGGCATATCATTCGCGACCGCGCGCAGCACTGGTTCCAATTCTTGCAGAGGAGGCGGCATTTCCGAATATGCCGCCGTTGGGTGGCTGAGCCTGGGCGCTATTTCGGTGCCTTAAGACCCTGATCCTTGAGGAACCGGGCGAAGGCGGCCAGGGTGATGTCGCTGACGTGGTGCTCGATGCCTTCGGCATCCTGTTCGGCCGCCTCGGCGGGAACACCGACAGCGCACAGCAGGTCGACCACCAGGCGGTGGCGGGTCTTGACCCTGGCGGCCAGGCTTTCGCCGGCCTCGGTGAGAAAGACGCCGCGATAGGGCAGGGCGGTGGCCAAGCCTTCGCGCTTTAACCGGGTGATCGCCTTGGTCGCGGTGGCATGGGTGACACCCAGGCGGCGGGCGATATCGGTTGGCCGTGCCTCACCGCCAGTGGCCAGCAGGTCGGCGATCAGCTCCGCGTAGTCCTCCAGCAGCGCCATCGACTGGACGCGGCGCGCCTGTTCGAACCGACCGGCCTGGGTGGGCTCGGCGGGCAGGTCGGGCGGAGCGGGGCGGTTGCGCGCAGTGGGCGGACGGGGTGGCACGACGAACTCCCATTCTGGCGGCACCATGGCGAACAGGGTGTGCGGAATCAACCGCTTATGTGGCCGGGCACGGAGGCTTGCAAAAAATGTAGCCTTGGCATCATATTCAGGTGTGTGGCAAATGATATAGTGGCGGCTGCGAATAGTCGCCGAGACAACCGGAACGGGGGATCAGATGGCATCTGGCGTATCGCGTCGTGCCCTGTTGGCGGGTGTGGGGTCGTTGCCTGCCTTTGAAGCGGGCGCGCAGCCGGTGCGCCCGGCGGGATGGAAGCCAAAGGTTGTGACCACCTTCACCATCATCCAGGACCTTGCCCAGAACGTGGCCGGCAGCGCCGCGCTGGTGGAATCGATCACCCGGCCGGGGGCGGAGATCCACGACTACCAGCCCACGCCGCAGGATGTAGTACGTGCCCAGGGGGCCGACCTGGTGCTGTGGAACGGCATGAACCTGGAGCGCTGGTTCGAGAAATTCGTCGACACCGCGCGCGGCGTGCCCAATGCCGTGGTGTCGGAGGGGGTGGTGCCCATGCCGATCCGCGAGGGGCCGTACCAGGAAAAGCCGAACCCGCATGCCTGGATGTCGCCAAGTGCCGCGCTGATCTACATCGAGAATATCCGCCGTGCGCTGGCGGCACTCGATCCGGCCAATGCGGGCGTCTATGCCGCCAATGCCGCCGGCTATGCCGCGCGCGTGCGCGCCATCGAGGCGCCGTTGCGGGCCCGCCTGGCGAAGATACCCGAGGCGCAGCGCTGGCTGGTAACCAGCGAGGGGGCGTTCAGCTATCTGGCGCGCGATTTCGGCCTGCGGGAGGCATATCTGTGGCCGATCAACGCCGACCAGCAGGGCACGCCGCAGCAAATCCGCCGCCTGATCGACGCGGTGCGGCGCAACAAGATCCCCGTGGTGTTCAGCGAGAGCACGGTCAGCGACAAGCCGGCCAAGCAGGTGGCGCGCGAGACGGGGGCCCGCTACGGCGGCGTGTTGTATGTTGATTCACTCAGCGAGCCCGATGGCCCGGTGCCGACCTATCTCAAGCTGCTGGAGGTGACGGTGGAGACCATCGCGCGTGGCTTCGGGACATAAGGCGATGACCGCTGCTTCCATCGTCGTGGAGAACGTGACGGTGCGCTATCCCAATGGGGTGGTGGCGGTGGATCGGGCCGGGTTCGTGCTGGACCGGCCGACGATCTGCGCGCTGGTTGGGGTGAACGGCTCGGGCAAGTCGAGCCTGTTCAAGGCGCTGATGGGTTTCGTGCCGACCGGCGGCGGCACCATCCGCATCGCCGGGCTGGCGGTGGACCAGGCACTCAAGCGCGGCCTGGTGGCGTATGTGCCGCAAAGCGAGGAGGTGGACTGGAACTTTCCGGTGCTGGTCGAGGATGTCGTGATGATGGGGCGCTATGGCCACATGGGCCTGTTGCGCATTCCGCGCCGTGCCGACCGGGCCGCCGTGGATGCGGCCCTGGAGCGCGTGGGCATGGCGGCATTGCGGCGCCGCCAGATCGGCGAATTGTCGGGTGGGCAGAAGAAGCGCGCCTTCCTGGCCAGGGCGCTCGCCCAGGGTGCCAGCGTGATCCTGCTGGACGAGCCGTTCACCGGGATCGACCTCACCACCGAACAGGCGATTGTGGGGCTGATGCGCGAGATGCGCGACGAGGGGCGGTTGATGCTGGTCTCGACCCACAATTTGGGCAGCGTGCCGGAGTTCTGCGACCAGGTGGTGCTTTTCAACCGCACCGTTCTCGCCTTTGGACCGACCGCGAGCACTTTCACCCAGGTCAACTTGGCTCGCACCTTTGGTGCAGCGCTGCGCCACGTGCGGCTGGGCGGGGCGGAACTGCACGACGACGAGGATGCGCGCCATGTGACCGTGCTGACCGACGACGAACACCCGCTGGTGCTGTATGGCGAGCGCGGGCAGCAGACGGTGGTGCCGCCCGCCCGCGAGCCCGGCGGGTCGTGATGGAGCTGCTGCTTGAGCCGTTTTCCTATGGCTACATGGCGCGCGCCATCTGGGTCAGCGCCCTGGTGGGCGGGGTCTGTGCGTTCCTGTCATGCTACCTGGTGCTGAAGGGCTGGTCGCTGATGGGCGATGCGCTGTCGCACGCAGTGGTGCCTGGGGTGGCGCTCGCCTACCTCGCCAAGCTGCCCTTTGCCGCCGGGGCGTTTGCCGCGGGCCTGTTCGCAGCAATGGCGATGGCGCTGGTGCAGCGCATCACGGTGCTGCGCGAGGACGCAGTGATCGGCCTGGTGTTCACCACCATGTTCGCCGCCGGGCTGTTGATCGTGTCGTTCCATCCGGCGTCGGTCAGCGTGCAGACCATTGTGATGGGCAATATCCTGGCGATCGCCGACGAGGATGTAATCCAGGTGGTGGCGATCGCCGCGGTGTCGCTGGTGGTGCTTGGGCTGCGCTGGCGAGACCTGATGCTGGCGTTCTTCGATCCGAGCCATGCCCGCGCCGTAGGGCTTGACCCGTGGTGGTTGCGAGTGCTGTTCTTCGGGCTGCTCAGCGCCTGTACGGTGGCCGCACTGCAGACGGTGGGGGCGATCCTGGTGATCGCCATGGTGGTGACGCCGGGGGCCACGGCGTATCTGCTGACCGACCGTTTCGGGCGGATGCTGGCCATTGCGGTGGCGATCGGCTCGACCACGGCGGCGCTGGGGGCCTATGTCAGCTATTTCCTCGACGGGGCGACCGGCGGGCTGATCGTGGTGGCACAGACGCTCGCCTTTTTCGCCGCCTTCGTCTTCGCGCCCAAGCATGGGCGGCTGGCGGCGTGGCGACGTGCCAGAGTGGTGGTGGCGGTGGCGGTGGCGCCAGCGCAGGGCGGGGTGCTGTGATCGCCTGGGTCACCGAGCCGCTGGCGCATGAGTTCATGGTGCGCGGGCTGATCGTGGCGGTGCTGGTGGGCGGGGCCTGTGCCGTGTTGTCGTGCTACATGGTGCTGAAGGGCTGGTCGCTGATGGGCGATGCAGTGTCGCACGCGGTGCTGCCAGGCATCGTGCTGGCCTTCCTCGGCGGGTTGCCGATGAAGCTGGGGGCGCTGGTGGCCGGGCTGGGCTGTGCATTGGCGACCGGCTATATCCGGCGCAATTCGCGGGTGCGCGAGGACGCGGTGCTGGCGATCGTGTTCGCGGGCATGTTCGCGGCTGGGCTGGTGATGTTCGTCAAGCTCGACACCGACCAGCACCTCAACCACGTACTGTTCGGCAATGTGCTGGGGGTGAGTTGGGCCGAGGTGGCGGAGACGGCCTTGGTGGTGCTGCCGGTGCTGGCCATCGCGCTGGCGCGCCGGCGCGACCTGTTCCTGGTGTGCTTTGATCCTGGCCATGCCCGCGCGATCGGGCTGGATGCACGGCGGCTGGAGATTGCGCTGCTCGTGGGCCTCGCGCTGGTGATCGTGGCGGCGTTGTCGGCGGCGGGCATCATCCTGGTGGTGGCGATGCTGATCG
>JBBQOT010000070.1:0-9148 GCA_038331165.1 Acetobacterales bacterium | reverse complement strand
CAACTAGTTGCAATCATTAATTATTCTTGTAAGTGAAGGTCCAGGGGCTTGGCCCCTGGCGGGTCTGGGCAGAGCCCGGCCTCCCTTATCCTAGCGCTTATGGGGGGTCGCCCCTGGCCCCGTCCTATTTTTTGGAGACGTTCCAGAATACGACAGTCTCGGGGACCTTCAGCAGGCCCTCGACGGTGTCGCGCTGGGCCGAGAGCGAGGCATACTGGCCGAACGGGACGTAGACCACTATCTGCGCGCCGCGCAGCTGGATGTTTTCCACCAGCCAGCGGGCGCGGAGCGGATCGGTTTCGCGGATCCAAGCGGCGCGCAGGCGTTCCAGCTCCGCGTCACAGGGCCAGCCGAACCAGGCCTTGTCGCAGGCCGCGGACATCTGCACGTGGAACACCGGATTGGCCGGGCCCAGCGGGCCGCCCATGGTGAAGAAGATGTGCCACGCGTTCGACCCAGACCCGCGCACCGCGCGGCGCGAGACCACGGTGGCCCAGTCCATCGTCTGTAGTTCCACGTTCACCCCGGCCTTGCGCATCGCGGCCGCCAGAACCTGCGTCGCGCGCGTCATCACCGGCTGGTCGGAGGGATCGAGGATCACGATCTTCTCACCCTTGTAGCCGCCCGCTCGCAGCATCTCCATGCCGCGCTTGAGGCGCACTTCCTCCGGCACGTCGGCGATCAGCATCTCCGCGCCATACTCGCTGCCGTTGGGCGAGCCGCAGATCAGCAACGCGCCGCAGACCTGGCCCAGTTTCTCGTCGCCCAGAGCGGCGAGGATCATGTCGCGCTGGTTGACAAAGCTGTACATGGCGCGCCGGGCGATCGGGTTGTCGAAGGGCGGGTTGGTCCAGTTCACCCGCATCGTGCCCTGGCTGCCGGTGGGCCAGCGTTCTTCCACCACCACGCCGCGGCTGGTGCGCAGCATCGGCACCAAGTCCAGCGTCGGGCCTTCGACGAAATCCACCTCGTTGTTGCGCAGGGCAGAGGCCTGGGTGGAGGGGTCGGGGATCACCACCCATTCCACGCGATCGACGCGGGCGATCTTTCCGCCGGCGATGCCGCTGGCTGGCTCGGCGCGCGGCACGTAGCCGGGGTTCTTCACATAGACGGTCTTGCTGCCGGCGACCCATTCGTCCTTGCGCATGATGAACGGGCCGGAGCCCATGGGGTCGCTGAACTGGGTGCGCGCCGACAGGCCCTTCACGATGCGGCCGGGCTTGACGAACATCGGAATGGCCATCGGCTTGGCCAGCACATAGGGCAGTTGCGGAAACGGTTCCTTCAGCCGCACCCGCAGGGTTTTCGCATCGACCGCGTCGAGCCCGGCGAGGAAGGTGGCGATCATCTGCCCTGCCCCATCGGCCTCGGCCCAGCGCGTCCAGGAGGCGACAACGTCCTCGGCGGTCACCGGCGTGCCGTCGGAAAACGCCAACTTGTCGCGCAGGTGAAAGGTGTAGGTCAGCTTGTCGTCGGACAGCTCGAAACGATCGGCCATCTGCGGCTTGATCTGCTGGTCGGCATCCAGGCCGAGCAACGTGTCGTAGACCATGAAGCTGTGGTACCGCGTGATCGCCGCCGCGGTCCAGTCGCTGTCGATGCTGCGCAGCTCGCCGGGCAGCACCACGCGCAGCACTTTGGGGTCGAGTTGCGCCTGTGCCGCGCCGCACGTCAGCAGCACCAGGGCCGCCGCCCACCACGCCGCCAGTCTGTTGAGCACCGCCATTACTGCGACCTCCCCCGGCATCCGGCGCCAGCATACCCTGGCAGCTCGGGCCTTGCGCATCAGTCAACACCTCCCTTCATGGGTCGTCAACGCATCCGGCAGGTGTGCGGCAATTCGGTTCTGCTATGCTTTGCGCTGCGCCCGATGCGGCAGCAGGAGGACCAGCGCATGACCCTCGAATTCATCGGCATGATGCAGCCGCGCGCACAATCGGAAATCCATCCCGGCCAAGGCGCGCCGATCGACCCGGCCTATCTGCGCGCCTCGGCCCAAGCGCACGATGATGGCGGCTTCGACCGGGTGCTGATCGGCTGGTTCGCCAATGGGCCGGACGGATTCCAAATTGCCACCCATGCCGCCGCCCATACGTCGCGCGTCGGCTTCCTCGTCGCCCACCGGCCGGGCTTCCAGGCACCCACCAACGCCGCACGCAGCTTCGCCACGCTGGATCAGCTTTCTGGCGGGCGGGCGGCGATCCATGTGATTTCCGGCGGCGACGACACCGACCAGCGGCGCGACGGCGACTGGCTCGACAAGGATGCCCGCTATGCCCGCACCGACGAGTATGTCGGGCTGCTGAAACGGATCTGGACCGAGCGCGGCCCGGTCGACCACCAGGGCGCCTACTACCACGTCGCCGGCGCCTCAACGGAAATGCGCAGCCAGACCCAGCCACGCATCCCGATCTATTTCGGCGGCGCCTCCGACGCAGCCATCGCGGTGGCCGGGCGCCATGCCGACGTCTACGCATTGTGGGGCGAGACCAAGGCACAGGTGCGCGAGATCATCGCCCGGGTGCGCGAAGCCGCCGCCGTCCATGGCCGTGCGGTGCGCTTCAGCCTGTCATTCCGCCCGATCCTGGCCGAGACCGAAGCCGCCGCCTGGGCCCGCGCGGCGGACATCCTGGCCACCGTGCAGCGGGTGCGCGCGGATGCCGGCCTGGCGCCGCCGAAGGCCGCACCCAACGCCGGCTCACAGCGCCTGCTACAGGCCGCCTCCCTTGGCGACCGGCCGGAGGGGCGGCTCTACACCGCCATTGCCGCGGCCACTGGCGCACGCGGCAACACCACGGCGCTGGTCGGCACGCCCGAGCAGGTTGCCGCGGCGTTCATGGAATACCATGCCCTCGGCGTCTCGACTTTTCTGATCCGCGGCTTCGACCCGCTGGCCGATGCCGTCGAGTACGGCCGCTCGCTGCTGCCGGCCACGCGCCATCTGTTCGCCCAGCGCGCCGCCGCGCAATAATTTTCCAGCGCGCCGCCGCGCAATAGTACGGGAGACCGCGCCGTGCCCCGCATCCTGTTCGCCGGACTGTTCCACGAGACGCACTGCTTCGTCGATGACACCACGGGGCTCGACGCATTTGTCCGCCGTGATGCCGCCGCCATCATGGCCCGGCGCGGCGACTTATCGCAGACCGACGGGTTCCTGGGCGTGGCCGAGCGCCAGGGCTGGACGGTGGTGCCCACCATCGAATGGGGTGCCGTGCCCGCCGGCACCGTGGAGCATGCGGTTTTCGAAGCCTTCTGGCAGGAACTGGAACCGCTCGTGCGCGCCGCATTGGACGAGGGCCTGGACGGCATCTATCTCGCCCTGCACGGGGCCATGGTCACGACGGAATGCGACGACGCCGAGGGCGAATTGTTGGGCCGCATCCGCGCCCTGCCCGGTGCCGCCGCCCTGCCGCTGTTCGGTGTGCACGACCCGCACGCCCACCTCACGCCGGCGATGTGCCGCCTCGCCAACGGGCTGGTCAGCTACCGCAACACCCCCCACACCGACGCCTTCGAGGCCGCCGAGCGCGCCGCTTACCTGCTTGCCCGCGCGCTCGCCACGGGTCGTGTTCCCAACATGGTCTGGCGCGGCACGCCCATCGTCATTCCGCCGACCGGCACAGGGACCGACGACAGCCCAATGCGCGACCTGCGCGACATGGCGCGCTTGATCGAGGCCGACGACCCGGAGATACTCGTCGTCAGCACGATCGGCGGCTACAATTTCGGCGATTCGCAGCATGCCGGCATCGCCTTTTCCGCCATCACCGAGGGCGATGCCGCCCGCGCCGAAGCCGCTCTTGCAAAACTCGCAGATCTCGCGTGGGAGCTTCGCCACAAGGGCATTCCGCCGCAATTCGATGCTGCCACCATCCTGGCCCGCGGCCTGCCGAACTGGCCCAATTCTGAAAGGATGGGCCCGGTGATCCTGGTCGAGCCGGGCGACAATATCGGCGGCGGCGCGCCGGGCGACTGCACCGACATCCTGCGCGCCATGCTGGCGGCCGATGTGCAGGGCGGCGGGGTGATCCTGAACGACCCCGCGGCGGTTGAGGCAGTGACCACGGTGCCAAACGGCACGCGCATCACCCTGCCCCTCGGCGGGCGTGGCAGCCGGCTCGACCTCGGCCCGGTCACGCTGGAGGTCGAGAAACTCTCGCACAGCGACGGCCGCTTCACCCTGGAGGATCCGCACTCCCACATGGCGGGCTCGCAGGGGATCCATATCGCCATGGGCCCCACCGCGGTGGTGCGCCATCGCGGCATCACCATCATGCTGACGACGAAGAAGACCGCCCCCTTCGACCTCGGCCAGTGGCGCAGCCAGGGTATCAACCCGGAGGAGTTGCGCGTCATCGGCGTGAAGGCGGCGGTGGCGCACCGGCAGGCCTACGACAAGATCATGTCGGAAACCCACACGGTCACCACGCGCGGACCATGCTCGTCGGATTCGCGGATTTTCCCCTATACGAAACTGCGCCGGCCGGTGTTTCCGCTTGACCTGGACTGATGGCTAGGCCTCGGTCTGCGCGGCGGCTGGTGCCGGGGCATAGGGCGCCAGCATCGCCGCGATCCCGGCTTCGGCCAGCGCCTCCTCGGTGTCGGGTGCGGCGCCGCTGACGCCGACGGCGCCGACGGTCTCGCCGTCGTGGGTCATCGGCACGCCGCCGACCAGTCCGGTGATGCGGGCATCGGCGAAGCCTGCGAGGTCGAAGCCGGTCTTGGGGTTGCGAGCTGCCGCCTCGATGGCGCGCGTGGTCTGGCCGAGGCGGGCGGCGGTGAAGGCTTTGGCGATTGCCGGCGCGATGTCGGCCGGACCGGCGCCGTCCATGCGCAACAGGGCGAGCAACTCGCCATAGGCATCGACGATGGCCACCACCACCGCGGCATCGCGCCGTTCGGCCGTGGCGCGCACCGTGGCAATGCCGCGCCGCGCGTCGTCGGCGCTGATCGTCTTGACCTCGCGCATGGCTTGGGGACTCCCTGTGGGTTCAACGATGAGATGTAGGAGAGGTCATGGCGGAACCCAAGCCATTCCGTGTCGCCGGGCTGATCGGCTGGCCGGTGGCGCAGTCGCGTTCGCCGCTGCTGCACGGGCATTGGCTGGCGCAGTACGGCATTGCCGGCGCCTATGTGCCGCTGGCGGTGGCGCCGGGCGGGCTGGCGGATGCACTGCGTGGCCTGGTGGCGCTGGGCTTCGCCGGTGCCAACGTCACCCTGCCGCACAAGGAGGAAGCCGCCCGGCTGGTGGACCGCATCGACGCGGTGGGGCGGCGCATGGGGGCGATCAACCTGATTGTGGTGGAACCCGATGGCACGCTGTCGGGTTCCAACAAGGACGGCTACGGCTTTGTTGAAAGCCTGCGCGAAGCCCATCCCGCTTGGCGCGGCGACGCTGGCCCGGCGGTGGTGTTGGGGGCGGGTGGGGGCGCGCGTTCGGTGGTGGTGAGCCTGCTTGATGAGGGTGCGCCGGTCGTGCGGCTGTTGAACCGCACGCGGGCGCGGGCGGAACGGTTGCGGGACGAATTCGGTGGTGCGATCGAGGTGATCGACTGGGATGCCCGCGACGGGGCGCTCGACGGGGCCGCACTGCTGGTCAACACCACCACCCAGGGCATGACCGGACAGCCGGCGCTGGAGATCGGGCTGGATGCGCTGCCGCGATCGGCGGTGGTGTGCGACATCGTTTATAATCCGCTGGTGCCGCCGCTGCTGGCGGCCGCCCGGGCACGGGGCAACCCGATCGTTGGCGGGCTGGGGATGCTGCTGCATCAGGCGCGGCCGGCCTTTGCCGCCTGGTTCGGGGTGCTGCCGGCGATCACGCCCGACTTGCGGGCGAAGATCGAGGCGACGATCGGGGCGACGTGAGCGACCCCAGCACCTGGACCGAGCTGCTGCGCCGGCCGCACCTGGCGCCGCTGGCGATGCTGTCGCTGGGCATCGGGTTGTATGCCTTCAACACCTTCCTGGTGGCGACCGCCCTGCCGAGCGCGGTGATCGAGATTGGCGGGGCGGCGTTGATCGCCTGGGCGAGCACGGTGTTTCTGGTCAGTGCCATTGTCGGCGGTGCTGGCGGGGCGGCGCTGAAGGCGCGGCTGGGGGCGCGTGGCGGGTTGTTGCTGGGGGGCGCTGCGTTCCTGGCCGGCACGGTGGTGTGCGGGCTGGCGCCGACGATGCCGGTGTTGCTGCTGGGCCGGGCGTTGCAGGGGGTGGGCGAGGGCATTGTGGCGGCGATCAGCTATGCGCTGATCCCGGCGTTGTTTCCGTCGCGGCTGGTGGCGCGGGTGTTCGCGGTGGAGGCGGTGGTGTGGGCGGTGGCGGGCCTGGCCGGGCCGGTGGTGGGTGGCGTCCTGACCCAGGCGGTGTCGTGGCGGGCGGCTTTCCTGGTGAACGCGCCGCTTGCGGTGCTGTTCCTGGCGCTGGTGCTGGCGACGGTGCGGCAGGTGAAGGCGGGCGATGCGGTGGCGCCGCCGCTGTTGCGGCTGGCCGCACTCGGCGGGGGTATTCTGTTGATCGCGGCCTCGTCGCTGGCTGGTGCCGCTTTCGCGGTTGGTGCGGTGGCGGCGGGGATGGCGGTGCTGGCGATCGTGGTGCGGTTGGACCGGGGGCGGGCGGATGCGTTGTTTCTCCGCGATGCATTCCGGCCCGGGGTGGCGCTGGGGGCGGGGCTGTTGGTGGTGCTGCTGATGCCGGTGGCGCATTCGTTCACCGTGGTGCACCTGACGCTGGCGTTGCAGCAGGGGTGGGGGTTCAGCCCGACTGCGGCCGGGGCGATGTTTGCGCTGGGGCCGTTGGCGTGGAGCGCCACCATGCTGGCGGTGGCCAATAGCGGGCATCCCGGCATGCCCGCGTTCGGCATTCGCTTCGGGCCGGTGCTGTTGATGGTGGGGATCGCCGGACAGTTGGTGGCGGTGGTGGCGGGCATGCCATGGGCGATGCTGCCGTTCCTGGTGGCGGCGGGGGCGAGCTTCGGGCTTGGCTGGGCTTTTTTGTCGGTGGCGGTGATGCAGGCGGCCCCGGCGGCGGAGCGCGACCGGGCGGCGGGGTTGGTGCCGACGGTGCAGTCGGCGGGGTATGCCATTGGGGCCGCGCTGGCCGGGTTGGCGGCGAGCGTGTCCGGGCTGGACGGCAGCAGTGCGGCGGCGACGGTGCGGGGGTTTGGGGTGGTGGTGGCGTGTGGCCTGGTGCCGGCGGGGTTGGCGAGTTGGGTTTCGCTGCGGCGGCGCGACTGGCCGCAGGGGCCACGGATCGATTGACAAAGGCGGTTGGTGCCACCTAGGTTTTTGCCAAGGACGCATGGTCCAGGGGAAACGTGATGGCGATGGCAGGATCGGGTGCGCTGGGCCGCCGGGCGGTGCTGGCGGGTGCGACCGGGGTGGCGCTGTCGGCGCCGTCGTTGTCGCAGGCGCAGCGGCGCGATCCGCGGGTGCTGCGGTTTGTTCCCAATACCGGGTTGACGGTGCTTGACCCGGTGTGGACGGCGTCGCTGGTGACCGGCAACCATGGCTACCACGTGTGGGACACGCTGTACGGGACGCGGTTCGACTATCGGCCGGCGCCGCAGATGGCGGAGGGGCATACGGTGGATGCCGAGTATACCGACTGGCGGATCCGGCTGCGGGAGAATTTGTGGTTCCATGACGGGACGCCGGTGCTGGCGCGGGATTGCGTGGCGAGCATCAAGCGCTGGGCGAAGCGGGATTCGTTCGGGGCTGCGATGCTGCCGCTGTTGGATGAGATCAGCGCGCCGGACGACCGGACGATCCGATTTCGATTCAAGCAGCGGTTTCCGCGGCTGTTGGAGGCGTTGGGCCGGACTTCGGGGCTGCCGGCGTTCATCATGCCGCAGCGGTTCGGCGAGGTGGATGCCTTCACCGCGATCAAGGAGGTGGTGGGCAGCGGGCCGTTCCGCTTCGTGCCCAGCGAGTTCATTGCCGGCACGACGGTGGTTTATTCCAAGTTCGACAAATACGTGCCACGGCAGGAGCCGCCCGACCGGACCACCGGTGGGAAGGTGGCGCATTTCGAGCGGGTGGAATGGACGACCATGGCCGACCATGGCACGGCGATTGCGGCGATGCAGTCCGGCGAGATGGATTGGTGGGAGAGTACTCCGGCTGATTTGCGTGAACTGGTGCAGCGTAGCCGCAACCTGCGGCTGGACGTGAAGGACGAGTATGGCTGGATGGGGGTGCTGCGGTTCAACCTGACGCAGGCGCCGTTCGACAATGTAAAGTTACGACGGGCGTTTCTGGCGGCGTGCAACCAGCACGATTTTTTGCGTGCCGCCGCCGGCGAGGGTGACAAGGCGTGGCGGCTGTGCCGGGCGTATTTTCCGTGCGGTGCGCCATTTGTGAGCGAGACATCGGGTACCCCGGCGATGCCGATGGCGGAGGATCTGACGGCGGCGAAACGGGCGATCGGCGAGGCCGGTTATAACGGGGAAAAGATCGTTCTGCTGGTGCCGACCGATATCCACCACCACAACGCGTTTGGCCAGGTGAGCGGGGATTTGCTGCGACGGCTGGGCATGAACGTTGATTTCCAGGCGATGGACTGGGGGACGATGATCCAGCGCATCACCAACCGGGGGCCGGTGGACACGGGGGGGTGGAGCCTGTTCCACACGGCGGGCTCGAATGTGAGCATGGCCTCGCCGGCGTTGAACTTTTTCATCCGGGGCGACAAGGGCTGGACGGGGTGGTACGAGAACGCGGAGATCGTGAAGTTGACGGAGGATTGGCGCAACACCGCGCCGGATGCGCCGCAGCAGCATATCTACGATCGCATCCAGCAGGTGCTGTTCGACGATCCGCCGTTCGTGCCGTTGGGGCAGTATACGACGTTCACGACCTATGGGCGGGATATCAGCGGGGTGTTGCAGGGGATCGGGTCTTATCCTTGGAATATCCGGCGCGGGTAGGGTCGGTTTTTGTTACGATATGTTAACATTATGGACGCACTTACCCGGCGAGGCTCAGGTGGGTTGAATTTTTCGTCGGGGTGGGTCGGGGTGGTTGATCCAGGACGGCAGGCGGCCGGGGGAGTATGAGAGCAAGGTGCGGCGTTCGCGCGCGGTGATGCGCGGGACGGCCGGCTTTGGCTTGGGTGGGCGCGGGCGGCGCGGCCTTGGCGGCAGGCGCAGGAC
>JBBQOT010000069.1:0-9154 GCA_038331165.1 Acetobacterales bacterium | reverse complement strand
GAAACCTCGGATCTGGTGAAAAAATTGCAGACCCTAAGTTTGTGAATTTAAGTGCCGGCGATTATCACTTAAGCACAGAAAGCCCTGCAATTAATGCAGGTAAAATACTAGGAGATGATCGAACGCCCGCCGCCGCAGCTCGGTCTCAATCGCAATGCCCAGCACATGGCCGTAATACGTCACGATCGCCATCAGCCCGGAATTCAGCAGATACACCGCGAACAACCCGGCCACCGCCACTGTGATGACGTACAAATCCTGCTGCGGCAGCAACTGGTCGATCACCGCGCGCACCGCCATCGGGAACATCAGCTCCAGCACCCCCGACAGCGCGGCACAGCCGAAATCAAGCGCCAGCAAGCGCCGGTGCGGCCGGTAAAAGCGGAGGAACTGGCGGATCATGAGGCCTAGCTAGGCCCGCAACACGGCGTTGTCGATGGCTACGGCCACACCGCGGAGGCGCGCAGTGCGCTCACGCAGGAAGAATGTTCTTTTTTGAAAAAAAGAACCAAAAAACTTTCATCCGTTAGCTCCATCCCCGGTGGCACCCACGCCTCCAATGGCTAAAAGTCTTTTTGTTTCTTTTTCTTCAGAAAAAGAAGATCCTTGCTACTCTTGTTACCGATACTCAATCCGCGGATCGATATACGCGTACAACACATCCACCATCACGTTCATCAGCACATAGATCACCAGCACGAACAGGATGCATCCCTGGATCAGCGGGTAGTCGCGCACCCCGATCGCCTGGATCAGCAGCCGCCCGATGCCGGGATAGGTGAACACAGCCTCGGTCACCACTGTGCCGCCCACAAACGCCGCCAGCGTCAGCCCAACGATGGTCACAAACGGCAGCAGCGCGTTGCGCATCACATGCCGCCCCACCACGTCGCGCTCGCGCAGGCCCTTGCTTCGCGCGGTGCGCACATAGTCGGCCTTCAACTCGCCCAGCAGCGACGCGCGCAGGAAGCGGGCGAATATCCCAGAAACATAGGTGCCTAGCGTCAGCGCCGGCAGCGCGATATTCTCCAGCGTGCCCAGCGGGTCTTCAAAGAACGGCACATAGGTGGAAACCGCCGGCAGCCAACGCAGCTGCACCCCGAACAACAGGATCAGCAAAATACCCAGCCAGAAGGTCGGAACCCCCAGCGCCAAGGCGCTCCACCCCGCCAGCACCCGGTCGATCCAGCTGCCCGGCACCAACGCACTCACCACGGCCACCGGCACGCCAAGCACCAGCCCCACCAGGATCGCCGCCAGCCCAAGCTGCAACGTCGCCGGCACCCGCGCCATGATCAGGTCCAGCACTGGCTCGCGGCTTTGGATCGACTGGCCCAGATCGCCCACCATCGCGCCGCGCAACCACGACCAGTACTGCTCATACAGCGGCCGGTCGAGGCCCAGGCGCTGGATGGTATCAGCAATCTGCTCGGCGGTCGCGTTCTCGCCCACAATCGCGCCTACCGGCGAGCCTGGCACAGCATAGACCATCGCCCAGATACCCACTGAGGCCAGCAGCAACACCGGCAGAAGCTGAGCCAGGCGGCGCAGGATGTAGCTGGTCATATCAACCGCCCCATTTGCACAAGCAAGGCCAGGGCTTTGCCGTCGCGGCGCGAAGCCGCGCCACGGGGGACCCACCAAAGGCAATGCCTTTGGAAACCATCATTTAAGGTGCAGGGGCTTGGCCGTCGCGCGAAAGCGCGCGAGACCTGCTGGGGTTTGGGGCAAAGCCCCATCCTTGCCTGACAACACCTCACTACACCCCGCGCCGGCCCTCATGCCTTACCCGCCGCCTCATCCTCGATAATCTCGCGCCGGTCCTCCAGCACGCTGGCCAGGGTACGTCCCAGCGTGTCCAGCGACAGGATCGTCAGCGTCAACGCCAGCCCCGGCAAAACCGCGTAGGTCGGCGCCTCATACAGGAACGATTTCCCGGTGCGCAGCATCTCGCCCCAACTCGGCGTCGGCGGCGGAATGCCCACGCCCAGGAACGCCAGCGCCGCCTCCAGCAGGATCGCCACCGACGACAGGATCACCACCTGCACCAGGATCGGCGACCAGGCATTCGGCAACACCGTGCGAAACATGTTGTAACTGGCCGAGCCGCCCAAAGCCTCCACTGCCAGCACGAAATCACGCTGCCGCAGGCTCAGCACCTGGGCGCGGGTGATGCGCGCAAAGCTGGGAATGCCGGTAATCCCCACCGCCACCAGGGCCGCAATCTGGCTGCGCCCCAGCACCGCAATCAGCGCCATGGCGAACAGAATCCCTGGCAGCGCCAGCAGCACATCGACAATCCGCATCAGCACCGCATCGCGCCAGCCGCCGAAATACCCCGCCACCAGCCCGATCGGCACCCCAACCACGGCCGCGATCATCACTGCCCCCCCCGCGGTCAGCAATGAGGTCCGCGCGCCGTAAATCACCCGCGCCAGAATGTCGCGGCCCAGTTCGTCAGTGCCGAACCAATACGCACCCCCCGGCGGTTCCAGCGTCGCCGCAAGGTCCTGGTTCAGCGGGTCGATCGGCAACAGCCATTGCGCGGTCAGTGACACGAACACCGTCACCACCAGATAGGCCACGCTGATCAGCGCGCCGGGATGCGACAGCACCCGCCACCCGGTCGCCCGCGCACGCCGCCACCCGCCGCTCACGAATTCGCATCCGGGCGCGGCCCAGCAAAGTGGCAGGCCACACGTGTCGGCAGCCCAGGATAATCCCGGAATGCCGGCACCTCCACCGCACAGCGCGCCTCGGCGCGGAAGCACCGCGGATGAAACGTGCAACCGCTCGGCGGGCGCGACGGGCTGGGGATATCGCCCTGCAGCACGATCCGCCCCTTATGCCCGCGCCGCGACGGATCGGGCACCGGCACCGCCGACAGCAGCGACTGGGTATAGGGGTGGGTAGGGCTCTCGTACAGCGTGTGCTTGCCGCTCTGCTCCACGATGCGGCCCAAATACATCACCGCCACCCGGTCGCAGATATGCCGCACCACCGACAGGTCGTGGGCGATGAACAAATACGCCAGGCCAAGCTCCTTCTGCAGATCCTGCAACAGGTTCACCACCTGCGCCTGGATCGACACGTCCAGCGCCGCCACCGGCTCATCCAGGATCAGCAATTTCGGCGACAGCGCCAGCGCGCGCGCAATCCCGATACGCTGCTTCTGTCCGCCCGAGAACGCGGCCGGATAGCGCCCCAGCATGGTGCGCGACAGGCCGACCAATTCGAACAGCTCGCCCACCCGCCGCATGCCGCCCATCGCGTCGAACAACCCGTGGATGCGCAGCGGCTCGGCGACGATTTCGCCCACTGTCTTGATCGGGTTCAACGAGGCATACGGGTCCTGGAAGATATACTGCATGTTCCGCCGCGTGCGCCGCAGCGCCGCCGGGCCCATGGTAGTCACCTCCTCGCCGCCAAAGCGCACCGACCCGCCAGTGGCACGCACCAGCCCCATGATGGCGCGCCCCGTGGTGGTCTTGCCGCAGCCACTCTCCCCCACCAGCCCCAGCGTCTCACCAGCGCGCACCACCAGGCTCACCCCGTCCACCGCACGCACCGTGCCGGTCTGGCGGCGCAGCAACCCGGTGCGAATGGGGAAATGCACCCGCAACCCCTCAACCTCCAGCAGCGGCGCCTCGGCCACCGCGGCTGGCGCGGCCGTCGCCGCCACGCTCGCCGGCACAGTCGCGTCCAGCAACGCCTGCACCGCATCGGGAAAGTGGCAGGCCGAAGCACGGCCGGCCCCCAGCGCGCGCAACGCCGGGTCCTCGGCCGAACACACATCGCGCGCAATCGGGCAACGCGGGCGAAACGCACAGCCGGGCGGCAGCCGCGCCGGCGTCGGCGGCTGGCCCGGAATCGGCACCAACCGGTCCGCCACCACATCCAGCCGCGGCAACGATTGCAGCAGCCCGACGGTATAGGGGTGGCGCGGCCGGCGGAAAATATCGGCCACGTCGCCGGTTTCCACGATGCGCCCGGCATACATCACCGCCACCCGGTCGGCCGTCTCCGCAATCACACCCAGGTCATGCGTAATCAGGATCACCGCCGCCCCGGTCTCGGCTTGCCGCCGGGCCAGCACCGCCAGCACCTGCGCCTGCACCGTCACATCCAGCGCCGTCGTCGGCTCATCGGCGATGATCAGCCGCTTCTGCCCCGCCATCGCCATGGCGATCACCGCGCGCTGGCGCATCCCACCCGAAAACTGATGCGGATACTGCCCAATCCGCGCGTCGGGGTCGGGAATATCAACCTCGCGCAACAACGCCGCCGCACGCGCATCCGAAGCCCCAGCCGCCACCAGGCCATGCGCCACCTGCCCCTCGATCACCTGCCGCCCAATCGGCAACACCGGGTTCAGCGTGGTGGTCGGGTCCTGGAAGATCATGCCCACGTCGCGCCCGCGCATCAGCCGCAGCGTCTCGGCATCGGCCGTGGTCACCTCAACCGCCCCCATGCGGATCGAGCCCGACTGAACCGCGGTCGGCGGCAACAGCCCGGTCACCGCCAAGGCGGTCACGCTCTTGCCCGAGCCGGACTCGCCAACAATGCCCAGCACCTCGCCGGCATACACGTCAAAGTCGATGCCGCGCACCGCCGGCACGTCCCGCCCGCTGCCGGTAAACGTCACCGACATGCCCCGCACCGAAAGCACCGGCGGCGGGATGCCCCCGCCGCCGCCATCCGCCATACGGATCAGCCCGTGAACCCGAGTGTGCGCAGCACCAGCAGGCTGTCGAGGTCCTTGGTAAACCCACCAACATTCTTCGCCGCCACCGCCAGGAACACGTCGAACGTGTTGGTGGCGATGCCGAAACTGGCATCCACCAGCGCCTTGTTCAGCGCGCCATAGGCCGCCTTCACGTCGGCGGTGCCGAACGAGGCATTCACCCGCTCAATCGCCGCGACATAGGCGGTGTGCGGGTTCGGGTTGCCCAGCACCGGGTTATTGGCGATCCGGTAGATCGAGTTGGTGGTGATGCGAGTGGGGAATTTCTGCACATTGCCCACGCCCCCGAACACCGCGGCAAACTTGCCGCCCAACAGCGCATCAACAAACTCCGAGCCCTGCTTGAGGTCGAGCTGAACGTCGACACCCGCCTTCTTCAGCGTGCTCTGCACCACCTGGCTGATCGCCACCCCGTCCTGGTCGCCGCCATTCACCAGCAGCTTCCAGTCGTTCATCGCCGCCGCCGACAGGCCCGACTCCTTCAACAATGCCTGACCCTTGGCGATATCGAAGGCATAGGTCTTGTCATAGCTGCGGTCCGCCGCCGGGTTCACCGGCGCCCACGGCAACGCAGTCACCTCGCCCAACCCCGCATAGCCCACCCGCAGGATCGCCGCACGGTCCAGCAAATGGTTGAACGCCTGGCGGAACTTCTCGTTGCGGAACGGCCCGTTGGTGGTGTTGATGCGGAACACCTGCACCAACTGCCCCTGGCCCTGCCACAGCTGGAACCCCGCCGTGCGCAGCCGCACCGCCGCCCGCGCGCCGCCGCCAAACACCATGTCGACGGCCTTCGATTCCAGCGCCGCCGCCGCACTCTCGTTGTCGCTGAAAATCGTAAACACCACCTCCGACAGCACCGGCTGCTTGGCCCGCCAATACTTGGGGTTGGCCACCAAGCGCATGCGCTGCCCCAGCACCCGCTCGGCCACCGTAAACGGCCCGGTGCCATTCACCTTCGTCTCGGCAGTCTCCACCGTATCGGCAGCAATCACGAACATGAACTGCAGCAGGTCGGTAACCTGCCGGTCCGGCACCTTCGCCTTGAAGTTCAGCCGCACCGTCTGCTTGTCCACAACGGTCCAGTCCTTCACCACCCCCATGGTGGGAAAAACATTCTTGCCCGTCTTCGGGTCATTCGCCTTCTTCAGCGTGGCATCCAAATCCGCACTGCTCAGCGCCGCCCCGCTGTGAAACATCACCCCCGTCCGCAGCACAATCGTGCAGCTCAAGTTATCCGGCGCAATGGCGAAGCTCTGCGCCAACGCCGGCACTGCCTTCCCCGCCTCGTCGTATTCAATCAACGAGTCATACAAATTGCGCATGATCGACGCGTTCTGCGACGAGAACTGATGCGGATCAAAATTGACGATATCATTCAACAGCGCCACCCGCAGCGGCTTGCCGCCCTTCAACGCCGCCGCACCCTGCGCCCCCACCTCGGGCGCCACCACCGCGGCCAATCCAACCCCGGCAACACCGGCCAGCAGGCTTCGACGATTCACCAAATGGCGCACGTTCCGTCTCCTCGCTCGTGACCGGCCGATCATGCCGCTTTCGACAACCCTCCCACCGGGTATCCGGCGAGTCAAACCGAATTGGCAATCCTTGCGTGCGGTCAACGGGTTTGCACACCCGGCATTGACACGCCGCCGCCCGCGAACGACGCTCCCGCAACACCGTAAATGGAGGCGACCATGATCGGCTACGTAATGCGCGGCACCAACAACATCGCACGCGCGCCCTCTACATCGCTGGCGTGAACCCGGTTACAGCGCCGTGAGGCAAGTGAAGCCCTTCTTTTTGTGAACAAAAAGAAGCAAAAAAACTTTATCCATAAGTGCCGAACCTCCACGGATCGGTAACGCCCCTATGGCACCAACCCGCTACAGCGAAACAGACGAAGTTTTTTTGCTTCTTTTTGTTCACAAAAAGAAGACCTTCCTACCTCATCCTGCCCGCCCGGGAAATCACCGCCCATGTCCGCGCCCATCGACCCCATCACCGTCTCCGTCATCCAGCACCGCCTGCGCGCCATCGTCGAGGAGATGGGCGAGGCCATGCTCCGCACCGCCTACTCGCAAATCCTCAACTCCTCCCGCGACTTCTCCACCGCCCTCTGCGACCCCCAGGGCCGCCTCATCGCCCAGGCCGAGCACGTCCCCATCCACGTCGGCGCCTTGCCCTTCGCCGCCCGCGCCGTCACCGAATACTTCGGCGACACCATCAAACCCGGCGACGTCTTCCTGCTCAACGACCCCTATCGTGGCGGCAACCACCTGCCCGACCTCACCGCCTTCGTACCCGTCTTCGACGGCGACCGCTTCGTCTTCTGGTCCATCAACCGCTCCCACCAATCCGACATCGGCGGCGCCACCCACGGTGCCTACAACGCCGGCGCCACCGAAATATTCCAGGAAGGCATCCGCATCCCGCCCCTGCGCCTCTACGACCAAGGCGTGCGCCGCGAAGACGTCTACGAAATGATCGTGCTCAACGTCCGCCACCCGCGCGATTTCCGCGGCGACCTCGCGGCCATGATCGGTTCCGCCCGCGTCGGCGAACGCCGCCTCGCTCAACTCCTCGCCGAGTTCGGCTCCGCAACCACCCATGCCGGCGTCGAAGCCGTGCTCGACGGCGCCGAACGCCAGGTCCGCACCATCATCGCCGCCTGGCCCGACGGCATCTACGAGGGCGAGGCCTTCCTCGACGACGACGGCCACAAATACAAAGACATCCGCATCCACGCCCGCATCACCAAATCCGGCAGCAACCTCGAAGTCGATCTCACCGAAAGCCACCAACAAGTCGTCGGCTTCATCAACTCCTCCTACGCCAACACCCACTCCGCCGTCGTCGTCGCACTGTCCTACCTGATCGACCCCGACATCCCCAAGAACGACGGCGCCTTCCGCCCGCTCAACATCAAGCTCAAGCAAGGCACCATCGTCTGGCCGCACGAGGGTGCCCCAGTCACCCTGTGCACCAACCATTGCGGCCAAGAAATCATCGAAGCCATCATAAAGGCCCTCGCCCCTGCCTGCCCCGACCGCGCCATGGCCGGCTGGGGCCGCCGCTTCCGCATCGCCATCCAGGGCACCGACCCGCGCACCGAAAAACCCTTCATCTGGCATCTGTTCCAGTCCCGCCCCGGCGGCGGCGCCTCCTCGGCCGGCGACGGCTGGCCCGGCGCCGGCGAATGGCAAGCCGCCGGCGGCATCAAGTTCGGCAGCATCGAGGTCCACGAAGTCCGCTTCCCCCTCTTCTTCAAGCGCCACGAATTTCGCCCCAACAGCGGCGGCGACGGCAAATACCGCGGCGGCCCCGGCGGCGAGCTGGAAATGGCCATCGAAACCGCCACACCCGCCATCGGCAACACCGCCGGCGACGGCATCAAATACGGCGCCGCAGGCATGATCGGCGGCAACGACGGCCAGCCCCACCGCTACTGGCTCGAATCCAAAAACCGCCCCGACCGCCCGCTCAAAACCAAGGAAGTCGGCATCACCATCCGCCCGCACGACATCCTCCACGCCCACTCCGGCGGCGGCGGCGGCTGGGGCCCACCCGGCGAGCGCACGGCCACGGATCGCGCCTTCGATACAGAATGCGGTTTCGTGACGGTGAAGAAATGACGATTTTAGGCAAAGCCAAGGCTTCGCCCTGGACCCACCAGGGGCCAAGCCCCTGGACCTTAAATATATGATAATAAATGGGTTTCCAAAGGCCCTCGGCCTTCGGTGGGTCCCTCGCAGCGCGCCTTCGCGGCGCGAGGGCAAAGCTCTGGCTTTGCCTTCCTTTACCGAGTTCCACCACCTGTGCGAAATCGAACGCCATTTTAGCGAGCTGATTGACTCGCTCCTGCCCGAGGCATCCGCCGTGGGGAACGTTACCGGAGAGGCATCATGAGCGCTTGGCCCGCACGCAATTCGTCCCCTCCCACTCTTTCCATCTCCCAACTCTGGCAATCGGACGATCCGCGCCAATGGGCCGAGGCGCTGGAGTGCTATTGGGCCTTCGTGAAGCCGGAGGATATGAATCTGGAGAAATCACTCCAAGTGCTAGAGCCTTCACGCATTCGCGCCATGGATCCGCACAAGTGGTATGCCTTCCTTCGCGACGATTACTTCCGTTGGAAATACACCCAGCCCAACCGCTACGCCTCCACCACGAAGCTGCTACGCTTCTACGAGGAGCATGGTCAGCTCGCCAGTCTCGACGTCATACGTGGGGAACTTCTAGCGTTGGACGTTCACAACATCCGCCTTGGGCTTGAAACCGCGCGACAGATACGCGGACTCGGCGTTGGCGGGTCATCAGGGCTGCTGGCGCTTATGTATCCGGCCTATTTTGGGACAGTGGACCAATTCGTGGTGAAGGCTCTCCGTGGAGTCCCCAACCTGCCAGACG
>JBBQOT010000068.1:0-9186 GCA_038331165.1 Acetobacterales bacterium | reverse complement strand
GCGCAGTGTCGACCCGGCTGAAAGGCATCAAGCCCGGCGCCTGGAGCTATTTCTGGGGCGCCTGGGTGGAGCGCTGAGGGCGTCGCCATGCTGGGGTTCATCGCCCTTCGCCTGCTGGGCATGATGGCGGTGCTCGCCGTGGTGGCCGTCGGCGTGTTCGTGATCGCCCGGGTGATGCCGGGCGATCCCGGCACCATCCTGGTGGGCGACAATGCCAGCCCCGAGGCGGCGGCCGAAATGCGCGCGCGGCTGGGGCTGGACGAGGCCCTGCCGGTGCAGTTCGGCATCTGGCTGTTCAACCTGGCGCGCGGCGATCTGGGCCAGTCGATCTTTCTCAACGAGCCCGTGCTGACGCTGCTGGGCCAGCGCGCCGAGCCGACCACGGCGCTGACCCTGATGGCACTGGTGCTGGCCGTCGCCATCGCCCTGCCCGCCGGCATCGCTGCCGCGGTGTGGCGCGACACGGCGGCCGACCGGGCGATCCTGACATTCTCGATGCTGGGCGCGAGCATCCCCAGCTTCTGGCTCGGCCTGCTGTTCATCTCGTGGTTCGCGGTCGGGCTGGGGTGGTTCCCGGTTTCCGGCTATGGCCCGCCGGACGCCGATTTCCTCGGCCGCATGCGCTTTCTGTTGCTGCCGGCGCTGGTGCTCGGGCTGATCAACGCCGCCCTGATCACCCGGTTCACCCGCAGCGCCATGCTGGACGTGCTGCACGAGGACTTCATCCTCACCTGCCGGGCCAAGGGATTGCCGGGGATTTCGGTGGTGATGAAGCACGCGCTGCGCAACGCCTTCATCCCGATCCTCACCGTCGTCGGCCTGGCGCTGGCGCTGCTGCTGGGCGGGGCGATCGTGACCGAAACGGTGTTCGCGCTGCCCGGCGTGGGCAACCTCGTCGTCTCCGCGGTGCTGCGCCGCGACTATCCGGTGATCCAGGGCGCGTTGCTGGTGATCGCGGCGATCTATGTGCTGGTGAACCTGGCCATCGACCTGCTGTATGCGGTGGTTGACCCACGGGTGCGGCTGCGATGAGGCGCATGCGGCGCCTGCTCCGGCGGCCGGCGCTGGCTTTCGGCGTGGTGCTGATCACGCTGGTGACCGCCGCCGCCGTGTTGGCACCGCTGCTGTTGAGCCGCGCGCCGGACGCGCTGAACGTCGCATTCCGCCTGCAACCGCCCTCGGCCGCGCACTGGTTCGGCACCGACGAGTTCGGCCGCGACGTGTTCACCCGCGTGGTCTATGGTGGGCGGCTGTCGCTGGGCATCGGCGCGCTGACCGCCATCCTCTCCGGCGCCTTCGGCATCACGCTCGGCCTGATGGCCGGGTTCTCGCCCCGGCTCGACCGCGTGCTGTCGCGGGTGAACGATGCGATGATGTCGTTCCCGGATATTCTGCTGGCCATCGCACTGGTGGCGGCCTTGCGGCCCTCGGCGGCCAATGTCGTGTTCGCGCTCGGCGTGGTCTACACGCCGCGCATGGCCCGCATGGTGCGCGCCTCCACGCTGGTGATCCGCGAACTACCGTATGTGGAAGCGGCGCGTGCGCTGGGGGTTTCGAGCTGGCGCATCATGGGCGTGCACGTGCTGCGCAACCTGCTGTCGCCGATCATCGTGCAGGCCACTTTCGTCTTCGCCTTCGCCATGCTGGCCGAGGCCGGGCTGTCGTTCCTGGGCGTCGGCATCTCCCCGGCCACGCCGAGCTGGGGCACCATGATCAGCGCCGCGCGGCCATACTACCGCGAGGCCGACTGGCTGGCGCTGGCGCCCGGCCTGGCGATCATGCTGACGGTGTTCTCGCTGCAAATCATCGGCGACGCGCTGCGCGACCTGCTCGACCCCCGGCTGCGCGGCGCGCAATGACCGAGCCGCCGATCCTGTCGGTCGAGGGGCTGCGCACCTGGTTCACCACGGCCGGCGGCACGGTGAAGGCGGTGGACGGGGTGGACCTCGCCATCTTCCGGCGCGAGACGGTGGCGGTGGTGGGCGAATCCGGCTCCGGCAAGTCGGTGCTCGGCCTGTCCATCATGGGCCTGGTGGCGCGTCCCGCCGGTCGCATTGTCGGCGGGCGCATCATGTTCGCCGGGCAGGGCGGCATGCACGATCTCGCCACCCTGCACGGCCGCGCCATGCGGCGCATTCGCGGGCGGGAGATCGCGATGATCTTCCAAGACCCGATGACCAGCCTTGACCCTTTGTTCAGCATCGGCGAGCAGATCGCCGAAACGCTCCGCCACCACGAGGGCCTGGGGGGTGCGGCCGCCGCACGCGAGGCGGTGCGCCTGTTGGAGCTGGTGGAAATTCCGGCCGCCGCCCGCCGCGCCGGCGAATATCCGCATCAGATGTCGGGCGGCATGCGCCAGCGGGTGATGATCGCCCTCGCCCTCGCCTGCCGCCCCGCCCTGCTGATCGCCGACGAGCCCACCACCGCCCTCGACGTCACCATCCAGGCGCAAATCCTCGACCTGCTGCGCCGGCTGCAAGCCGATATGGGCATGGCGATCATGTTCGTGACCCACAACCTGGGCATTGTCGCCGAACTCGCGCATCGCGTGGCGGTGATGTATGCCGGCCGGGTGCTGGAAACCGGCCCGGTGCGCGAAGTGTTCCGCGCCCCCGCCCACCCCTACACGCGCGGCCTGATGGCCTGCGTGCCGCGCCTGGGCCGTGGGCGGCTGGGCGAGCGGCTGCTGGCCATTCCCGGCACCGTCGCCTCCCCGCTCGCCCCGCCACCCGGCTGCGCCTTTGCCCCGCGCTGCGACCTCGCCGGCCCCGACTGCGATGCCGCCATGCCGGCCCTGACTCCCGAAGGTGCCACCCGACAGGCGCGCTGCCTGCGCTGGAGTGCGGCGGCATGAGCGAGGCGCTGCTGTCGGTGCAGGATCTGCGCACGCATTTTCCCGTGCGGGGCGGGCGCGGGCGGGTGGTGCGCGCGGTCGACGGCGTCAGCTTCGACGTGCCGGCTGGGCGCATTGTCGGCCTGGTCGGCGAATCCGGTTCCGGCAAAACCACCATCGGCCGCACCATCCTGCGCCTGGTCGAGCCCACCGCCGGGCGGGTGATGTTCGAGGGCACCGACCTGCTGACGCTCGACGACGCCGCCATGCGCCCGTTTCGCCGGCGGTTGCAGATCGTCTTCCAGGACCCCTATGCCAGCCTCAACCCGCGCATGACCGCGGCCGAAATCGTCGGCGAGGCGCTGGGCACGCACGGCCTGGCCCCCGGCCGGGCGCGGCGGCCGCGCATTGCCGAGATTCTGCACCGGGTCGGCCTGGACCCCTCGCACATGGACCGCTACCCCAACGCCTTCTCGGGCGGCCAGCGCCAGCGCATCGGCATCGCGCGCGCCATCGCCGTCGAGCCGCGCTTCATCGTGGCCGACGAGGCCGTCTCGGCGCTGGATGTCTCGGTGCAGGCGCAGATCCTCAACCTGCTGCTCGACCTCAAGCACGAGCTGGGGCTGACCATGCTGTTCATCGCCCACGACCTCGCCGTGGTGGAGTATCTCTGCGACGAAGTGGTGGTGCTGTATCTGGGCCGCGTGATGGAGCGGGCGCCGCGCGACCGGCTGTATACCGCTCCCGCGCATCCCTATACTCGCGCGTTGCTGTCGGCCGTGCCGGTGCCCGACCCCGACGCGCCGCGCAACCGCGTGCTGCTGCAGGGCGACATCCCCAGCCCGATCGACCCGCCAAGCGGCTGCGTTTTTCGCACCCGCTGCCCGGTGGCGCTACCGGCCTGTGCGCAGACCATCCCGCCGCTGGTCACCATTGCCCCCGGCCACCAGAAGGCCTGCATCCGGGACGACATCATATGACCCAGCCCACCATCCACGCCGCCATGCCGCCAGGCGAGGGCCGCACCATCCTGCTGGTGGTGGCGCATGCCGACGACCCCGCATTGTCGCTGGGCGGCACCGTGCTGCGCTGGGCCGATGCCGGTTGGCGCATCGTCTGCGTGCGCGCCACCGACGACCGCTGGGATTCGGTCGGCATGACCGAGGCCGCCACCATCGCCGCCAACCAGCGCGAGTTCGACGCCGCCTGTGCCGCGCTGGGCATCGCCGCGACGGTCGAACTGGGCTACTGCACCGATACCCTCGGCGATGCCAGCGAAGTGGCGCTGCGGGAGAAGATCATCCGCCTGGTGCGCACCCATCGGCCCTATGCGCTGGTTACCTTCGACCCCTATGCGATGTACGGCGAGGACAACCAGGATCACATCAAACTTGCCGCCGCCGTCGACGAGAGCTTCTGGACCAGCCAGTTCGACCTGCATCATCCCGAACATCTGGCCGCCGGCTTGCTGCCGCACGGGGTGTTCGAGCGCTGGTATTTCGGCCGCACGGTGCAGCGCGTGACCGACGTGGTGGACATCGACGGCGTGCTCGACCGCAAGATTGCCGCCACGCTGCATCACGCCACCCCGCTGCGCAACATCGCCAACCAGCTCAGCATGCAGGCGCGCACCGGCGGCTGGGCGGTGCCCATGCTGGATGCCGCAGCCGCCGGTGGCGATTTGCGGCCGCTGGTCGAATTTCTGTTGCGCGAGCGCGGCCGCGCCACCGCCGCCCCCTTCGGCCTGCACGCCGCCGAGCAGTTCCGCGTGGTGCGCTTCGGCGGGCTGCAATCGCTGCTCGACCGTTTCGGCCACCGTACCTGAAATCGAGGCAGACCATGACCCTCGCCGGCACCGCCCGCACCGACCTCACACCCGACTGGCCGGTGATGCTCGCCGGCTTCGGCCAGCGCACCGAGCCCGCCACGGCCGCGCACGATGCTGTCCAGGGCAAGGCGCTGTACCTGCAAAACGCCGGCGAGCGGATGCTGGTCATCACCACCGACCTGTTGAGCATCCCGCGCCAGGTCGGCCAGCCAGTCGCCGAGGCCATCACCGCGGCCACCGGCATGGCGGTGCGCCAGATCATGCTCTGCGCCTCGCACACCCATTCCGCGCCCAACCCCGGCTATGCCAACGACGGCGCCATCGGCGTGGCGCGGTTCGAGGCGTCGGTGGTGGCCAAGCTGACCGCGTTGGGCATCGCGGCCGTGGCCGCTGCCCGCCCGGCCCGCTTGCGCCGCGCCATCGGTGCCGCCGACATCTTCTACAACCGCCGATCCCACGAAATCCCGAACCCCGTCGACCGCCGCGTGCCGGTCGTGGTCGCCGAAGCCCCCGACGGCGCCCCCATCGCCGTGCTGTTCGGCGCCGCCTGCCATCCGACGGTGATGGGCTGGGACAATATGCAGATCAGCGCCGACTTTACCGGCCAGGCGCAGGCCGCGATCGAGCGGGCGCTGCCGGGGGCCACCGCATTGTTCATGAACCTGGCCCAGGGCAACATCATCCCCATCACCTCGCCGCGCTTCGACGCGCTCGACCCGCGCGGATATTGCGGCGGCACATGGGCGATGGCCGAGGATCTGGGCCAACGCCTGGCGTCCGCCGTGCTGGCTGCCCTGTCGGTGGCAACGGCGGCGCAACCCAACCTGGCCGCGGACCGCACCGACCTAGCGTTGATGCCCTTCCACGCGCATCTAACCCACGCAACTGCGGCAGACCAGCTGGAAGGCCACAAGGCGATCATCGCCGAGGAACTCGGCGCCGATTTCGAGACGCGGTTCCCCTGGAACCACCTATGGTCCCACGCCTCGCGGCGCGTCATCGATACCGCGATGGACGAGCCCCGCATGCGCCGGCTCATGATCGCATGCTGCTACTATCGCGCACAACTCACCCGCCTGCGTATGCCAGCGGTGGCCGAGCCGTTCCCAGTGCCTGTCCAACTCCTGCATCTCGCCGGATTCAGCCTTCTCGCCTTGCCAGGCGAGGTCCTGGTGGAGACTGGCGAGGAATGGTCGCGGATGGCAACCGGTGAGCAGGCCTTCATCGTCGCTTGCGCCAACAACCATCACCGCTACATACCCGGAACATGGCACTTCAACGAGCCGAACGCCGTCAATCGCTACGAAACAGCAAGCGCAGGTCTTGAAGCCTCAGCGATGGACCGGATTCTGTCGGCTGCGCGGCAGATGTTCCACACGGCAGCGGACGCGCTCGCGAGGAAAACGTAGCCAAATGCGCTATCGGTACCGGCGTCGCTTCGATCGGCCGCCTTCCCCTCCACGGCAGAACCGCCCGCGGGAGGAGAAGCGCGCAACCCAGCCGCCCACAGGTGGATCTACCTTATAGCCGCGCGATTTCGGAGGCCGCTCCCGCAAATGCACTGATCGTGGCATCGATGTCGTAGTCGTGGTGCGCGGCGGACAGGAACATGCGCCCGAACGGCGATCGCAGGGTCATGACACCTCGCCGCCGCAACGCGAGGTGAAGGGCCAGGCTGCGCGATGCATCGGCGACGGCCACCGCCGCGGCGTAGTCCTCAGGCGGGTCGGGTGCGAACCACAGGCTGAACACGCTGCCGTATCCGCTGGTGCTTGCTGCCAGTCCTGCGCGCTGCAGCGCGATCACGATGCCTTCTCGCAGGCGGTTTCCCCGCGCCAGAAGGTCGGCGTAGTCGAGCCGATCGAGCTTCGCCATCGTCGCCACCACCGCCGCACAGGCCGGCGGATTGCCGCTGTAGGTTCCGGCGCGCGCGATGCGCCCGTCGGAGAACCCGGCCATGAGGGCGCGGCGGCCAACCAGCGCCGCCACGGGGATCCCACTGCCGATTGCCTTGCCGAGGGTTGCGAGGTCGGGGTCGAGCCCGAGCGAAACCGACGTCAACCCGGCGTGCAGCCGGAACCCCATCAGGACCTCGTCCGCAATCACCAGCGCGCCATGGCGCCTGGCCACCGCTTGCAGATGCGCGAGATAGCCCGGCTTCTCGGCAATGCAGCCGGCGTTGGCCAGCGTTGGCTCCACAAGGATACCCGCAATGTCGTCGTTCTCGGCGAAAAGGCGATCGACATCGTCGGGGTCGTTGTAGCGCAGTAATGTGGTGCGGGCCGTCGCCGGGCGGGCGTTGCCGCGCATGGCGGCCGCCTCGCTGCCAGTGTTGCCGAAGGCGACATCGTCGAGCCAGCCGTCGAATCCGGCGCCAAACTTGGCAATCCGCGCCCGGCCGGTCAGCGCCCGCGCCACGCGGCATGCGAGGTGCACCGCCTCGCTGCCGCTGTTGAGGAACACCACCCGATCCAGCGCCCCGGTATGGGTAGCCAACGCCGCCGCCGCCGCTTCCTCCAGTGGATGCGCCAGTCCCGGCATCGGCCCGTTCTCAAGTGCCCGCGTGACCGCGGCGACCACCGAAGGTGGCGCGTGGCCGAGGAAGTTGGCGCCCATGCCGCACAGGTAGTCGATGTAGCGTTGGCCCCGGTCGTCCCATAGATGACCGCCTTGGGATCGTACGATCACCAAAGGGGTGCCGTCCAGATCGGGCATCGCCCGCCCCGCGCTGGAGATACCGCCGACCAGGTGCCCCATCGGGTCTCGTTCCATGTTGTATGAGATCACATCTTGCGGCAGCATCGATACTAGGATCAAGCGGAGAACGACCATGCGTCCACATGCCGGCATCGCGCTGCTCGCCAGCTTGCTGTTAGCCCCGTTTCAGCCCGCAACCGCGCAAAGTACAGCGGGTCAGACCCCGACGCCGGGCCAGAACCTCACCATCGGCCTCTCAGCCGTGCCCAATAGCCTCGATCCACATTTCTACGATTTCGATCCCAACATCAACATGTTGCGTCATGTGTTCGAATTCTTGATCGGCCAGGGACCGCACATGGAGCTGCGGCCCGAACTCGCGCTGTCGTGGACGGCGATTGACCCCACAACCTGGGAATTCACCCTGCGCCCCGGCGTCACCTGGCACGACGGCGCGCCCTTCACCGCCGAAGACGTGGCCGCCGCCTTCCGCCGCGCGCCCACCGTGCCCAACAGCCCCTCCTCCTTCTCTGTCTATCTGCGCCAGATCGCCGCCACTCAAATCCTGGACCCCCTCACCATCCGCTTCCGCACCCACGAACCGTTTCCGCTCATGCCCAACTACATGGGCGCCGTCATGATCACGCCGAAATCCATCGGCGAGAACGTCCCAACGTCAGACTTCAACAGCGGCAAGGCGGTATTCGGCACCGGCCCCTTCCGCTTCCGCGAAGCCGCCCTCGGCACCAGCTACACGCTCGCCCGCAACCCCGCATGGTGGGGCGGCGCTGTCGCGTGGGAAAGTGTGACCTTCCGCGCCATCCCGCAGAACGGCGCCCGCGTCGTCGCCCTGCTCTCCGGCGACGTGCAGCTCATCGAGAACGTGCCCCCATCCGATATCGAGCGCATGCGCCGCGAACCCGCGGTGAGGCTGTGGGAAAGCACCTCCAACCGCATCGTCTTCTTCACCATGGACCAGACGCGCGAGCAGACCCCCTTCATCACCGCCAATGACGGAACCCAAATCGCCAACCCCCTGCGCGACCGCCGCGTGCGCGCCGCGCTGTCCATGGCCATCAACCGCCAGGCCATCGTCGAACGCCTGATGGAGGGCGCCGCCATGCCTGCCGCCCAACTGGTCGCTGAAGGCGTGTTCGGTCACGTCCCGGGCCTGCCGGTCACACGCTACGACCCCGAGGGCGCCCGCCGCCTGCTGGCCGAGGCCGGCTACCGTGACGGATTCCGCATGACCATCCACGGCACCTCGGACCGCTACGTGAACGACAGCAAGCTGGTCGAGGCGCTGGCCCAGATGCTGTCGCGTGTCGGCCTGAAGGTTGAGGTGGAGACGATGCCCGGATCGGTCTATTTCGCCCGCGCCGCCAAGCTCGAGTTCAGCTTCTTCCTCGGCTCCTGGGGCGCGGGCTCCAGCGGCGGGGTTACTACCGTGCGAACCCTGCTGGCCAGCTACGACCAGCCGCGCGGCATGGGCGCCAATAATCGCGGCCGCTATTCCAACCCCAAAGTCGATGCCCTGGTGACCGAATATCTGCGCACCATCGATGACACTCGGCGCGAGGCAATGCTGCGTGACGCCACCCGCATCGCCCTGGTGGAGGATGTCGCACTGCTGCCCACGCATTTCCAGGTGAATACCTGGGCCTCGCGCGCCGGCATCGCCTACACCCCCCGGCTCGACGGCTTCACCCTGGCAACCCAGATCCGCCCGGCGCCCTGAGGGCGGCGGCTGCCTCACCGCAGACGGCGGTTTCGATCAGAAAGTCGATGGCGCCGCCGATATCCGCCTGCATCGCCGCCCGCGCCGCCA
>JBBQOT010000067.1:0-9207 GCA_038331165.1 Acetobacterales bacterium | reverse complement strand
TTTTTTTTTTTACTGTGGGGGGGGGGGGGGGGGGGGGCGGGGGGGGGGTTTGTGTTTGTTCTTTGCTCTCCCCGCCCGCGGGGGCCCCCCCCCCCGCCACCCCCCCCCGGGGGGCGGGGGCCCCCCCCCCCCCCCCCGGGTCCAGGGCAGAGCCCTCGCCTTCCTCCACCGTACAATCCCATCCGGAATACGCAACATCGATCCCCCGCACCGCCACGCCATGCTCGCGCGCATCCCGTACGATCTGCGCCGGCGCATAGAACCCCATCGGCTGCGAATTCAGCAGCGCGCAGGCGAACGCGGCGGGATGGTGGCATTTCAGCCAGGCCGACACGTACACCAGGTGCGCGAAGCTCGCCGCGTGGCTTTCGGGAAATCCATAGGTGCCGAACCCCTCGATATGGCGGAAGCAGCGCTCGGCGAAATCGGGCGCATAGCCGCGCGCCACCATGCCGCCCACCATCTTGTCGAAGAAGGTGTTGATGGTGCCGACATGACGAAACGTCGACATGGCGCGGCGCAGGGCGTTGGCCTCCTCCGGGGTGAATTTCGCCGCCTCGATGGCAATGCGCATCGCCTGTTCCTGGAACAGCGGCACGCCCAGGGTTTTGCCCAGCACCCGTTCCAACTCGTCGGGCGGGCCGTGTGCCGGGTCGGGCGAGGGGAAATGCACCGCCTCGCGGCCCTGTCGCCGGCGCAGATAGGGGTGCACCATGTCACCCTGGATCGGGCCGGGGCGCACGATCGCCACCTCGATCACCAGGTCGTAGAACCGTACCGGGCGCAGCCGCGGCAGCATGTTCATCTGCGCCCGGCTTTCCACCTGGAACACGCCCACCGAATCGCCGCGGCACAGCATGCGGTAGGTGGCGGGGTCCTCGCGCGGCACGTCGGCAAGGTCGGCAATCGGAAAACCCCGTGCGCGCAACAGGGCAAACGCCTTGCGGATGCAGGTCAGCATGCCGAGCGCCAGCACATCCACCTTCATGATGCCCAGCGCGTCGATGTCGTCCTTGTCCCATTCGATGAACGAGCGCTCGGCCATCGCCGCCGGCCCGACCGGCACGGTTTCGATCAGCGGTCCCCGCGTCAGCACGAAGCCGCCGACATGCTGCGACAGATGCCGCGGAAAGCCGATCAGTTCGCGCGCCAGCAACAGCGTGCGCGCCAGGGCGGGGCTTTCGGGGTCCAGCCCCACCTCGGCCAGCCGCTCCGGCGACCACAGCTCCCCCGCACTCGAACGGCTGCCCCAGCTTTGGCTCGACAGAATCCCGGTGGTGTCCTCCGACAACCCCATCACCCGGCCAACCTCGCGGATTGCCATCTTGGGGCGGTAGTGGATGACGGTCGCGGCAATCGCCGCGCGGTCGGCGCCGTAGCGGCGATAGATGTACTGGATCACCTCCTCGCGCCGCTCATGCTCGAAATCGACATCGATGTCGGGCGGCTCGCGGCGTTCGGCGTTGATGAAACGCTCGAACAACAGGTCGATCTCGACCGGGTCGACGGCGGTGATGCCGAGCGCGAAGCACACCGCGGAATTAGCCGCCGACCCGCGCCCCTGGCACAGAATGCCGCGGCCGCGCGCGAACACCACAATGTCGTGCACGGTGAGGAAGTAGCGCGCGTAGGCCAGCCGCTCGATCATCGCCAACTCCTTGGCGATGGTGGCGCGCACGCGCTTGGGCACGCCCTGGGGGTAGCGCTGCACCGCGCCCTGCCGGGTCAGCACCGCCAGGTGTTCATCCGCCGTGCGCCCCGGCGGCACCGGCTCGTCGGGATATTCATAGGATAGCTGGTCGAGCGAGAAGCCCACCTGGGCGGCGATCTCCAGGCTCGCCGCCACGGCCGCTGGGTGGTCGCGGAACAGCCGCGCGGTTTCGCCCGGCGGCTTGAGGTGGCGCTCGGCATGCGGCGCCAGCGCCAGGCCGGCGCGCTCGATGGTGGTGCCCAGCCGGATGCAGGCCATCACGTCGGCCAGCGGCTTGCGGGCCGGGTGGTGAAACAGCACGTCGTGGGTGGCCAGCAACGGCACGCCGGCCGCCCGCCCCGCCGCCGCCAGTGCCGCCAGGCGCCGCGCATCATCGCCGGCATGCGCGCGCCGCGCCGCCAGCCAAACCCGCCCGCCCAACACTTCCCGAACCTCGCCCAACCCATCCGGCGCCATCGCGACGCCCACCATCCCCGCCGCATGCGCCGCGAAATCCGCCCGCGTCAGCACGCATTCGCCCTTTTTCGCCCGCCGCTTGCCCAAGGTCAGCAACGTGGTCAGCCGCCCCCAGGCGGCGCGATCGGTGGGGTAGGCCACCACATCCGGCGTGCCGTCGACGAACGACAGCCGCGCGCCAACCAGCAGCCGCAACCCCACCTTGCGCGCCGCCTCATGCGCCCGCACCACGCCCGCCACGGTGTTGCGATCGGCCACCCCCAATGCCGCCAGCCCCAGCGCATGCGCCCGCGCCACCAGCTCCTCGGCATGGCTGGCGCCCTCCAGAAAGGTGAAGGCGGTGGCGCAGACGAGTTCGGCGTGGGCCATCCGCATCGGCCTTAGTAAAATCTGCCGACGTAGCGGGGCATGCTATTAAAAGAAACACCATCTTTCTTTAAGAACGCTGCTTCGCTACGGTGGGCGACATGCAGCCCCCTGCGAACCCGCACCGCACCCGGCTCGGCCACCATGTCGGCTCCGTCGCCGGCGGCGAGACCGTTCGCGCCTTCGTGCCGCCGCCCTTGCCGCCCGTCCCGCCCATCGCCATGGGGCCGCTGCTGCGGCTGTTGAGCGCCGCCGACCAGGCGATCGGCCGGCTGGACGGGATTGCCACCCTGCTGCCGAGCCACGAGCTGTTCCTCTACATGTATATCCGCAAGGAGGCCGTGCTGTCCTCGCAGATCGAGGGCACGCAATCGACGCTCACCGACCTGTTGCAGTTCGAGGCGGCGGCGCGGGCCGGCACGCCGTTCGACGATATCAGCGAAGTGTCCAACTATGTCGGCGCCATGCAGCACGGCCTGGCGCGGCTGGCCGACCTGCCGCTGTCGCTGCGCCTGATCCGCGAGATGCACGCCAAGCTGCTCCAGGGTGGGCGCGGCGGCACCAAGGACCCGGGCGAATTCCGCCGCAGCCAGAACTGGATCGGCGGCACGCGCCCAGGCAATGCGCTGTTCGTGCCGCCGCCGCCCGATCGGGTGATGGCATGCCTGGGCGCGCTTGAGGCGTTCATTCACGAGGAGGCCTCGGGTCTGCCGCCACTGGTCAAGGCCGGGCTGCTGCATGTGCAGTTCGAGACGATCCACCCATTCCTCGACGGCAACGGCCGCATCGGCCGCCTGCTGGTCACATTGTATCTTTGCGCCGAGGGCGTGCTGCGCCAGCCGCTGCTGTACCTGAGCCTGTTCCTCAAGGCGCACCGCGCCGAGTACTACCGGCTGCTGCAGGAGGTGCGCGCGCACGGTGCCTGGGAGGCATGGCTGGAGTTCTTCCTGCGCGGCGTGGCCGAAACCGCCAACCAGGCCTTCCAGGCCGCCACCCGCATCACCGCGCTGTTCCAGCAAGACCAGGCGCGCCTGGCGGATCGCGGCGGGTCGGTGCTGCGCATCCAGGAACTGATGCAGCGCCACCCCTATGCCAGCAGCGCGATGCTGGCCGGGGCTTCGGGGTTGACCGCGCCGACGGTGAATGCGGCGCTTGAGGACCTGCGCGCGCGGGGCATCGTGCACGAGGTCACCGGTCGGCGGCGCGGGCGGGTGTTCGCCTATAGCGCCTATCTCGCGATCCTGAGCGAGGGCACCGACCCGTTGCCGCGCTGATTTCCGCGAGAGAGCAAGAAGCGCCCCCGGTGCAAATCGGATAAAGTTTTTTTGCTTCTTTTTGTCCACAAAAAGAAGTCTTCCCCTGCCTTCCCTCATCCGAACACCCCGTGCACGAACCACCGCGGCACCCCCACCAACCCCACGCGAAAAACCCAGAACCGCCCCCCTTGCTGGTCTTCCACCCGGTAGTAGTCGCGGATGAAATCATGCGCCGGGCGGCTGGCATCGGGGCTGCGGCGCCACCATTCGGCAGCGATGCGTTCCGGCCCGGCGGCGGTGCGCACGCGGTGCAGCCGGCCGCGCCAGCGGAAAAACAGCGGCGGGTCGTCGGGCACCGCGGCGGTCGCCTCGATCGGCTCCGGCGGCGTGAACAGGCGCAACGGCCGGTCGGGCAATTGAGCGGGCCAGCCGACGGATGTCAGCGGCGGCGCGCGGCCCACGGCGCGTTCCGGCACGTGGCTGCCCAGCGCGGTGGGGCGCCAGATCGCCTCCTCGCCCAGCCGGGCGATCAGCGCATCCAGCGTGGCGGCGAGGTCGGCCCCTGCATCCGCCCGCCCGCCCATTTCTGCCTGTGCGGCGGCCAGCGGCCCCAGCGCCTGCGCCTCCAGCGCCACCGCCTCCACCCCGAAGCCAGGATCCACCGTCTCCAGCTTGGCGGCCAGCAGCTTCAGCACATAGCCGGCCTCGCGCACCGGCCTTGCGGTGGCAATGCCGATCATCGGCACCGCCCCGTCCACCCGCAGGAAGCGGGCGACGAAGCGGCGTGCCCCCAGCGCCTGGCCCTCCAGCCGCCGGCCCAGCGCCTCGGCCAGCAGGGCGAGGGTTCGCGCCAGGTCCTCGGGGGCGGCGATCGGCTCGGCGAAGCGCTGCGTCTCCTCCCATGGCGGGGTTGGCATGGGCCAGGCGATGGGTTCCTCGGCGGCACCCAGCGCCTGTTCCAGCCGCAGCCCCGGCAGTGGCCCGAAGCGCGCGGCCACCTCGGCGCGCGGCAGGCGGGCGAGTGCGCCGATGCTGCGGATGCCGACCCGCCGCAGGGCCGCCACGCTGCGGTCGTCCATCCGCAACAGCCCGATCGGCAGCGCCTCCAGCGCCGCGCGTTCCTCTCCCGCCAGCAGTACCCGTGTTTGCCCACCAACATACCGCGCCAGCGCCCAGGCCGCGCCGGAGGCATCGGCCACCGCCAGCCGCGCCAAAAACCCGGTTTCGCCCAGCCGCCGGGCAATCGTCGCGCACAAGGCGGCCTCCCCACCATACAGATGGCCGCACCCGGCAATATCCAGCCACAGCCCCTCCGGCGGGTCGGCGGCGGCCAGCGGGGTGAAGCGGGTGGCCCATTCGGCCAATCGCGCCAGGGCGGCCGCGTCTTCCTCGGGCGTGGCCTCGTGCACATCCAGTTCCGGCACCAGTGCGCGCGCCTCGGCCAGCGCCTGGCCCACGCGCAGCCCGGCCGCGGCGGCCAGCGGGCACACGCAGGCCAGGCGGCGCTGCCCGCGCTCGGTCAACACCGTGGCCGCCGGCTGATCAGCCGAGGCGGCGCCGCTGCGGTGCAGCCGCAGGATCGGCCAGTTCGGCAACCACACAGACAAGATCCGGCGCATCACGCTCTCCCGCTTCCACAATCCACTCTCCCGGCACGCCGCCGCGCGCATGCAGCAATTCCAGCCGCCAGCGCGGCGGGGCGAAGATGTCGCCGCTGGCCACCGCGCCGATGCGCCAGCGCGTGACCGCCGACGACTGTTCGCCCGACTGCCCCCTGGAGGACGCTTCCTCCGCCTGGGCCACCTTCGTCTGAGCGGGCCGGCCGTATGGCCAGCGATGCAGCAGCAGCCCGGTGCAGCCATGGCGCAGGCAGGCCAGTTGCAGGCGCCGCGCGGCCAGGCGCGACAACCGCCCGGCCTCACCCACCACGGCGGCAAAGGCGCCGCCACGCAGGGCGGTTTCCATCGCCGCCAGCACGGCCGCGTCGTCGCGCGCCGCGGCCAGCACCAGCCGGGCGGGATCGAGCCCGCAGGCCACCAGCCCGGGCGCATGCAGGTCGCCCTTGGCCGCCACCCACAGCCAGGTTCCGGCGATGCGCGCCAGCACCCGGGCGGCGAACCCGGCCACCACCGCGCCGTGCTGCACCTCCGCCCCCGGCGCGGGCTCCAGCGCATGCAGCACCCCCAGCGGCAGCCGCCCGCCGGGCAGGCAGGCGCCAATCGCTGGGCCCATTGGCACTCCGGGCGCGCCCCCCCCGCCATGCACCCGACCCATCAGGGCGGGCGGCGAGGGGCGGAGGGGCAGCGGATGGCGGCGCAGGTCCATGGGATTATGTTCACTTTTTGTTCTAGCATTGATTCCCAAGATCGCGCCGCGAGTCAATACAAATAGGACTCCGATCCTTCAGGGCAGCCCCGCATCGTGTTCCCCACTTTCGCCGGCCCAATCCTGCTGCTGCTGTGGCCCTGTGCCGCCTTGACCCTGACCATCCTGGCGATGAACCTGCTGTGCGAGGCGCTGCGCGACGTGGTCGACCCGCGCACCGCCCCACCCTGAGGAGAGTTCCGCCCATGGCCAGCAACACAAGTCCGAAGGTCCACATGGGCACGCTCACCGGCGACGAGGGCCGCGCGCTCTACGCCGCCAACCCGGTGATCCTGCTGCCGATGGGCAGCCAGGAAGACCAGGGCCCGCACGCACCAATGGGCGACTACCTGTTGGCCGAGAAGGTCGCCGAGCTGGTCGCCCTGCGCGCCACCGAAATGGGCACGCCTACCCTGGTGGCCCCGGTGGTGCCGTTCGGCGGCACCGACTATTTCGGTGCCATGCCCGGCGGCATCGCGCTGTCGGAGGCCACGCTGACCGCTGTGATGCGCGAGA
This sequence comes from Acetobacterales bacterium, assembly GCA_038331165.1. Classification (GTDB taxonomy): domain Bacteria; phylum Pseudomonadota; class Alphaproteobacteria; order Acetobacterales; family Acetobacteraceae; genus CAMDGX01. The sequence continues at coordinate 2,538 of JBBQOT010000067.1, read as the reverse complement.
TGTTCGCCAACCTGCACCGCCACAAGCTGACCCGGTTGATCGTCATCAACGGCCATGGCGGCAATGTCGGGCCGATCCAGGTGGCCACGCGCGAGGTGCACCGCGCCACCGGCATGCTCATCCCCAGCCTCTACCTGTGGCGCATCGGCTACAGCCTGCTGCCGGGCATCGTCGGTGCCACCAAATCGGCCGCGGTGTCGGGCCATGGCGCCGACCCGCTGACCTCGATCGGCCTGCACCTGTTCCCCGAGCTGATGCGCCCCGACCTGATGCCGGCGGGCGCGCCCATCAAGCGCAACGCCACGCTCGACCTGCCGTACACCGCCCTGGGTGCCGCCAGCTTCGAAGGGGCGGAGATCGGCCTGCCGACCGAATACGATGACGTCTACAACAAAGGCGTGGCCAAGGGCGACCCGAACCTGTCCTCGGCGACGACCGGGGCGGCGCTGACCGAGCAACTGGTCGCCATCTGCGCCCGCTTTGCGGTGCATTTTGCGGCGCGGGTGGGATAAGGCCAGGGGCTTTGCCACTGGACCCCACCAGGGGTCCGAGACCTCTGGACCCCCATCCCTCTCGCCAAAGGCGAACGAACGGAAGGGGTCTGGGGCCGTCGGCCCCAGCAGGGCCGGGGCTTCGCCCCATAGGCGCTAAGATTAAGGGAGGCTGGGCTCTGCCCAGACCCGCCAGGGGCCAAGCCCCTGGACCTTATTCTGTAAAAAAAACTAAAAATTCCAATAGGTTGATAATCTGGGGATGCTAAGAGTTTCTTGGCTGCGCCAGCAGCCCCAAATCAATGCGCTGGTTCGACTGGTGGCAGCTTGCACGACCACTAAAGGTAATGGGATCAAAGGGTCTCTGACCCTTTGCGGGTCCCGTCGGCGCGGCTTCGCGCCGCGACGGCAGAGCCCTGGCCTTCCTTCCTCAGTGCTCGCCCTGCCGCAGTTCGCCGGCGCGCACCGAGGCGATGGCGTTTTGCAGCACGTTGATCACGGCATCGTCGGACAGCGAGCGCGACAGCATGCCCATGGCGCCGCCCAGCAGGGCGGAGGCGATGGCCAGCGAGCCGATACTCTGGCTGGTCATGTATTCTATCGCCTTGTCGACCACCGCGCCGGCGTGGCTGAGGTCGGCCGGGGTTCCGCCTTCGTCGAGGCCGTTGTCGTCGTGGGGCATGCGGGGCTCCTATGCGGGGGCCGGCTATTTCGCCGGGGCGGCTTCCTGTTGTTCGGCCTGCATCGCCCACATGCGGGCATAGGTGCCGCCGCGGGCCACCAGTTCGGCGTGGGTGCCGCGTTCCACCACCTGGCCCTGATCGAGCACGATGATCTCGTCGGCATCGACCACGGTCGAAAGACGGTGGGCGATGGTGATGGTGGTGCGGTGGCTGGCGACCGCGCGCAACGCTGACTGGATATCTTGTTCGGTGCTGGTGTCCAGCGCGCTGGTGGCTTCGTCCAGCACCAGGATCGGCGGGTCCTTCAGGATGGTGCGGGCGATGGCAACGCGCTGCTTCTCGCCGCCTGACAGCTTGAGGCCGCGTTCGCCCACGCGGGCATCGTAGCCGTCCGGCAGGCGGAGGACGAAATCATGCACCTGCGCCAGCCGGGCGGCGTGCTCGATCTGTTCCTGGGTGGCGCCGGTTCGGCCATAGCCGATGTTGTAGCGGATGGTGTCGTTGAACAGCACGGTGTCCTGCGGCACCACGCCGATGGCGGCGCGCAGGCTGTCTTGGGTGATGTCGCGGATGTCCTGGCCGTCGATCAGGATGCGGCCGGAGGTGGCGTCGTAGAAGCGGAACAGCAGCCGGTTGATGGTGGACTTGCCCGCCCCGGTCGGCCCGACGATCGCCAGCGACCCGCCGGCCGGCACGCGGAACGACAATCCCTTGAGGATTTCCCGTTCCGGCTGATAGCCGAAATGCACGTTGTCGAACACCACCTCGCCGGCTCGCCCGGCATTCGCCGACGACGGGGCGGGGGCCGCCAATTTCAACGCGCCCGGCTTGTCGGCCACCTCCTGGTTCAGCGCCAGCAGCCGGAACAGCTGTTCCATGTCGGTCAGGCCCTGCTTGATCTCGCGGTAGACGAAACCGAGCATGTTGAGCGGCTGGTACAGCTGCATCAGATAGGTGTTCACCAGCACGAACTTGCCCACGCTCATGCTGCCATCGACCACGCCCTGGGCGGCCATCAGCATCACCACCGACAGGCCGATGGCGATGATCGCCGCCTGGCCCAGGTTGAGCATGTTCAGCGTCACCTGGTTCTTCACCGCCGCACGTTCATAGCGCGCCCAGGATTCGTCGAAGCGGCGGGCCTCGTGCGCCTCGTTGCCGAAATACTTGACCGTCTCGTAGTTCAACAGGCTGTCGACCGCCTTGGACTGCGCGTCGCTGTCGGTCTCGTTCATGGTACGGCGGATGCGCACCCGCCAGTTGGTGAAGAACAGCGTGAAGCCGAGATACAGCGCCACCGCCACCAGCGTGACCAGCGCAAAGCGCCAGTCGAACACGTACCACAGGATACCGACCACAAGGCC
>JBBQOT010000066.1:0-9234 GCA_038331165.1 Acetobacterales bacterium | reverse complement strand
TAAATTTCAATGGGTTGGTAATATACGAACACCAAGAGTGTTCTTGGCTGGGTCAGCCGCCCTAAATTGATATGCGGGTTGGACTAGTGGCTCTTGCCACGGCCACCAAAGGCCAACGGCCTTTGGAAGCCATTTTATTTTAATAATTTGAGGTCCAGGGGCTCGGCCCCTGGCGGGTCTGGGCAGAGCCCAGCCTTCCTTATCTTCGCACTTACGAGGGGACGCCCCGCCTTGCCGAACGCGCAGCCCGCGGCAAGACTGTCGCCTCACCCCCGAGGAACCCCCGCATGCTGCAACCGCCCCCCGCCCGCCCCGGCATGCGCGAGGACGAGGTCGACACCCCCGCCCTGCTGATCGACCTCGACGCCTTTGAGCACAATCTCGACACCATGGCCCGCGCCCTGGAAGGCACCGGGGTAAAACTCCGCGCCCACGCCAAAACCCACAAATCCCCCATCGTCGCCCTGCAACAGATACGTCGCGGCGCCGTCGGCCAGTGCGTGCAGAAGGTCGCCGAGGCCGAGGCCCTGGCCTGGGGCGGCGTGACCGACATCCTGATCAGCAACGAAGTCGTTGGCGCCACAAAGCTGGCCCGTGCCGCCGCCCTGGCGCGCATCGCCCGCATCTCGATCTGCGCCGACGATCCGTTCCATGTTGCCGCCATCGCCGCCGCCGCGCGCGATGCCGGGGTGGTGCTCAACGTGTTGGTGGAAATCAACGTCGGCGGCAACCGCTGCGGTGTCGAGCCGGGTTCTCCCGCCGTCGCCCTGGCGCAGACCATCGCCGCCGACCCGCACCTCACCTTCGGCGGGCTGCAGGCCTATCACGGCCGCGCCCAGCATTTCCGCACCTCCGCCGAACGGCACTCCGCCATCGCCCAGACCGTGGCCGACACACGGCGCACGGTGGAGATGCTGGCCCAACAAGGCCTGGCCTGCCCGATCGTCGGCGGCGCCGGCACCGGCACCTTCGAGATCGAGGCAGCGTCCGGCGTGTTCACCGAACTGCAAGCCGGCAGCTACTGCTTCATGGATGTGGATTACGCCCGCAATCTCGACGACGCGGGCAGCCCGGTCAGCCAGTTCCGCCATTCGCTGTTCGTCCTGGGCACTGTCATGTCCGCCCCCCGCCCGGGCATAGCGGTCACCGATGTCGGCCACAAATCCATCGCCATCGAATCCGGCATGCCCGGCGTGTGGCAGCAGCCGCAGATGAAGTTCGTCAGCGCATCCGACGAGCACGGCAAGATCGAGTTCCCACCCGACATGCGCGGCCCCGTGCTGGGCACCAAACTGCGGCTGGTGCCCAGCCACTGCGACCCGACGGTCGATCGCTTTGACTGGTACGTCGGCGTGCGCGGGGGCCGGGTGGAATGCCTGTGGCCGATCGCGGCGCGTGGGGGAGCGTACTAGGATGGAAAGGCCAGGGCTTTGCCGTTGCGGCGCGAAGCCGCACCTCAGGAACCCACCAGGGGCAAAGCCCCTGGACCTTAATTATCGGATAATAAACCTAGTTCCAAATTCTGACCGTCGTTGGAATGACGTTCCTCAATGAAATGACGGTCCAGGGGCTCGGCCCCTGGTGGGGGTGTCGGGGGCGAAGCCCCTGACGTCTAATCCCCGATGCCCTGCTCCTTACGGAACGCCGCGGCCGGATACACGCCCAGGATGCGGGTTTCGCGTGAGAAGAACTGCAATTCCTCCAGCGCCCGGCGCAGCGCCGGCTGTTCCGGGTGGCCTTCCACGTCGCACAGGAACTGGGTGGCGGAGAAGTGGCCGCCCATCATGTAGCTTTCCAGCTTGGTCATGTTCACGCCGTTGGTCGCGAACCCGCCCAGCGCCTTGTACAGCGCCGCCGGCACATTGCGCACGCGGAACATGAACGTGGTCATCAGCCCCGCCGTATCCGGGCTGACCGTGCGCGCGCCGCGCGCCATCACATAGAAGCGCGTGGTGTTGTGTGCCGCGTCTTCCACGTTGCGGCGCAGAACTTCCAGCCCGAACAACTCGGCCGCCAGTTCCGAGGCGATCGCGCAGTCCTCGGGGTTGCCCCAGCCCGCCACCTGCTCGGCGGAACCGGCGGTATCGGCCTCCACCACCGCCTGGAGGTTCAATTCAGTCAGGATGTTGCGCACCTGGCCCAGTGCCACCGCATGCGAATGCGCCCGCTTCAGCCCGCCGATGGTGGCGCCTTTGAGTCCGAGCAGGCAGTGCTCCACTCGCTGGAACACCTCGCCGACCACGAACAGGCCGGATTCAGGCAGCAGGATGTGCATGTCGGGCACCCGCCCGGCCAGCGAGTTTTCGGTCGGCATCATCGCCAGCTCCGCCGCTCCGCTGCGCACCGCCTCCATCGCCGCTTGAAAGGTATCGCAGGGCAGCGTTGTCCACGCCGGATAGGCGTTGCGGCAGGCCAGGTCGGAATAGGCGCCGGGGCGGCCCTGGAAGGCAATGATGCCCTGCTTGGCATGGTCCGGTATGCTTTGAGGGGTCATGTGCTCTCGATCAAATAGGGGCCAGTTCGGCGCGCGCACGCTCCAGATCGGCCGGGGTGTCCACCCCGAACGGCGCATGCGCCACCCGGGCGCAGGAAATCCGCATCCCCGCCTCCAGCGCGCGCAGTTGTTCCAGCGACTCGCGCCGCTCCAGCGGCGATTCCGGCAGCGCCACGAAGCGCGCCAGGGCCTGGCGGCGAAAGGCGTAGATGCCGATATGATGCCACAGCGGCCCAACGCCCCACGGGATGGCGGCGCGCGAGAAATACAGCGCCGGCGCCACCGCGCGCCCGCCCTCGAAGGCGCAGGCAGCCTTGACCACGCTGGCCGCCGCCGCCTCCTCGGGCGAGGTGATCGGCGCCACCAGGGTGGCGATGTCGATCGCCGGGTCGGCCAGCGGCGCCAGCACCGCGCGGATGAATTCCGGCGGAATGGTCGGCAGGTCGCCCTGCAGGTTCACCACCACGTTGTGCCGCCCCTGCGGGTCCAGATGCCACAGGGCGGCGTGCACCCGGTCGGAGCCCCGCGGCAGCGACGGGTCGGTCAGCACCACCGCACCGCCGTCGCCGCGCACCACGGCGGCGATCGCCTCATCGGCGGCGGCCACCGCCACCGGCCCGATCCCCGCCTCCCGCGCCCGGTCGAGCACATGCAGGATCATCGCCCGGCCATGGATGTCGGCCAACGGCTTGCCCGGAAGCCGCGTGGCTGCCATGCGCGAGGGGATGAGAATGATGGGGTTCATGGGTAGTTCTTCGGAGCCCTGCTGCCTGTCGGGGCGCGGAGTGCGCCGATTTTTGCCCGCCAACGGGAGGGGCCGGGTTGAAGCTCTCGGGTCAGTTGCCTATGGTGCGGCGCACCTTAGGTAGGCCGCCCGCGCCGCGCAATGCGGCCCGCGCTGTCTGCCGCCGTCGCCTGGACAGGAACCACGCCGCATGGACAGTCTGGAGTTCAACAAGGCCGCCGCCGCCGCACTGGTGGCCGGCATCGTGTTCATGGTGTCGGGCGTTGTCGCCTCCATCGTGGTCAAGCCGGAGGCGCTGCACCACAGCGTGCTCAAGATCGACACCGGCGCCGGCAGCGCCGCCCCGGCCGCCAAGGCGGAACCGCTGGCGCCGATCGGCCCGCTGCTGGCCAGCGCCGACGTCGCCGCCGGCGAGGCCCTGGCCAAGAAGCAGTGCGCGTCGTGCCACAGCTTCAACGACGGTGGGAAGAACGGCGTGGGGCCGAACCTGTATGGCATCGTCGGGCGCGACCACGCCTCGACCGCCGGCTTCAACTATTCGGCCGCCGCCAAGTCGCACACCGGCGCCTGGAACTACGAAGACATGAACAGCTGGCTGAAGAAGCCCAGCGCCTATGCGCCCGGCACCCGTATGGCCTTTGTCGGGCTCAACAACGACAAGCAGCGCGCCGACGTCATCCTGTATCTGCGCAGCCTCGCCGCCACCCCGATCGCACTGCCCTGATCGGCGCACCCATGAACGACGCCGCCCTCGCGGCGCTGATCCGCGGCGCCGAGGCGGCGGCCGACGTCGCCGGCGCCGTCATCCGCCCTTTCTTCCGCGCCGGCGTGACCAGCGACCTGAAATCCGACGCTTCCCCGGTGACCATCGCCGACCGCACCGCCGAACAGGCGATGCGCGCGGTGCTGTCGGAACGCTTCCCCGGCCACGGCATTCTGGGCGAGGAATTCGGTCTACAGAACCCCGGCGCCGAACTGCGCTGGGTGCTCGACCCGATCGACGGCACCCGCGCCTTCATCACCGGCCGCCCCAGCTTCGGCACCCTGATCGCCCTGCTCGACGGCGACACCCCGATCATCGGCATCATCGACCAGCCGATCACCGGCGAACGCTGGGTGGGCGCGCGCGGCCTTGCCACCCGCTTCCGCGGCCCGTTCGGCGGCATCGCCGCCACCCGCGCCTGCCCCGCCATCGCTGCTGCCGAGCTCGGTGCCACCACGCCCGACATGTTCGTGGGCGCCGACGCGGCCAAATGGGCTCGCCTCACCGGCGCCGTCGGCCGCACCTATTACGGCGGCGACTGCTACACCTACGGCCTGGTGGCACTCGGCCAGGTCGACATCTCGGTCGACGCCACGATGAAGATCTGGGACTGGGCCGCCCTGGTGCCGGTGGTCGAGGGTGCCGGCGGGCGGGTTACCGACTGGCAGGGCCAACCCATGCGCCCCGATGGCGACGGCCGCACCCTGGCCGTCGGCGACCCGGCTTTGCTGCCTCAGGTGCTGGACATCCTTGCCTCCTGAGCCCGTCGCCTGCCACAAGGCAGGGCTGCATCCAGCACGCCACGCCGCGGAGGGACGATCTTGCGACGCACGGCCACCGTACTGACCATCCTGGCCGGGATGCTGCCTGCCATGGCCGCCACCCCGGCCATGGCCCAGGCGCCGACCCGCAGCCACGCGCTGTCGCTGATCGGCCCGGCCCAGCTACCGCCCGGCTTCGCCCATTTCCCCTATGCCAACCCCGCGGCCCCCAAGGGCGGCGAGGTGACGCTGGGTGCCGTCGGCACCTTCGACAGCTTCAGCCCGCACATCGTGCGCGGCATCGCCGCCGGCGCCACCGGCTCGATCTACGACACCCTGATGCGCGCCAACGCCGACGAGGCGCAGGTCGCCTATGGCCACGTCGCCCACACCGTCGAGATCGCCGCCGACGGCCGCTCGGTCAGCTTCGAGTTGCGGCCCGAGGCCCGCTTCCACGACGGCACCCCGATGACCGCCGAGGACGTGGCATGGAGCTTCGCCACCCTGGTTGCCCAGGGCCGACCGCACTACCGCCAATACTGGGCCGACGTGTCCGAGGTGAAGATCGAAACCCCGCACCGCATCACCTTCCGCTTCAAGCACGCCGACAACCGCGAGCTGCCCAGCATCCTCGGCCAGCTCGATGTGCTGCCGAAGCACTGGTGGGCCGGTCGCGACTTTTCCAAGCCGTTGACCGACCCACCGCTCGGCTCCGCCGCCTGGCGCATCGGCCGCTTCGAGTTCGGCCGCACCCTGGTGCTCGACCGCGTGCCCGACTACTGGGCACGCGACCTCGGCACCGCGCGTGGCCTGGCCAATTTTGACCGCCGCCGGGTGGAATACTTCCGCGACCCCACCGTGGCGCTGGAGGCGTTCAAGGCCGGCCAGGTCGATTTCCGCCAGGAGAACATCGCCAAGGACTGGGCCACCGCCTACGACTTCCCCGCCGTCCGCCGGGGGCTGGTGAAAAAGGAGGAGTTCCGCCACCGCCTGCCCACCGGCATGCAGGGCTTCGTCATGAACACCCGCCGCGACGTGTTCAAGGATGTGCGCGTGCGCCAGGCGCTCGCCCTGGTGTTCGATTTCGAATGGGCCAACGCAAACCTGTTCTACGGCGCCTATACCCGCACCTCCAGCTACTTCAGCAACTCCACCCTCGCCTCCACCGGCCTGCCGCAAGGGGCCGAGCTGGCGCTGCTGGATCAGTACCGCGCCAAGCTGCCACCCGCCCTGTTCACCCAGGAATTCCGCCTGCCTATCACCGACGGCTCGGGCAACAACCGTGAGGTTCTGCGCCAGGCCCTCGACCTTTTGCGGAGCGCCGGCTGGACGGTGCGCGACCGCAAGCTGGTGAACCCCGCCGGCCAACAGATGCGCTTCGAGGTCCTGCTGTCCAACCCCTCGTTCGAGCGTGTCGCCCTGCCCTACGTGCAGTGGCTGGCCCGGCTGGGGGTGGAGGCGCGGGTGCGCACCGTCGATCCCGCGCAGTTCCAGCGCCTGTCCGACACCTACGACTACGACATGACGGTGGAGGTGTTCGGCCAGTCCGAAAGCCCCGGCAACGAACAGCGCACCTACTGGACCTGCGAATCGGCCGCGCATGAGGGCGGCCAGAACGCCGCCGGCGTCTGCGATCCCGTGGCCGACGCGCTGGTCGAAAGCGTCATCAACGCCGCCGACCGCCCGGCGCTGGAAGCCGCGACCAAGGCGCTCGACCGGGTGCTGCTGTGGGGCTGGTACGTGGTGCCGCACTGGCACGTCACCAGCACCCGCGCCGCCTATTGGGACCGCTTCGGCCGTGTCGGCATACCGATCCGCAGCGGCATGATGTTCGACGCCTGGTGGATCGACGCCGCCCGCGCCGCGGCCACCGACGCGGCTCGGCGCGCTGGGAATTGACCATGGCTAAAGGCAAGGGAAGGCCAGGGCTCCGCCCTGGACCCGCCAGGGGGCCGACCCCCCGGGCCCCACAAACAACCGGGGTCGGGGGCCCGCGGCCCCCAGCGGGTCGAGGGCAGCGCCCTCGCCTTCGGACATAGCAAGATGGCCGCCTACATCCTGCGCCGCCTGCTTCTGGTCATCCCCACCCTGTTCGGCATCATCACCATCAACTTCGTCGTGGTGCAGTTCGCCCCCGGCGGCCCGGTGGAACAGATGATCTCCGACATCAAGGGCCGCGGCGGCGACGCCACCATGCGCATGACCGGCACTGGCGCCGAGACCATGGCGGCCACCCCCAATGACGGCACCTACCGCGGCGCACGCGGACTCGACCCCGCCGTGGTGGCTGACATCAACCGCATGTTCGGCTTCGACCGCCCAGCGCACGAGCGTTTCCTCAAGATGCTCGGCGACTACCTGACCTTCGATTTCGGTCGCAGCTTCTTCCGCGACCAGACGGTAATCGCCCTCATCCGCCAGAAAATGCCGGTGTCGATCTCCATCGGGCTGTGGTCCACCCTGCTGATCTACCTGATCTCGATCCCGCTCGGCATCGCCAAGGCGGTGCGCCACGGCAGCCGCTTCGATGTCGCCACCTCGGCCGCCGTGCTGGTCGGCTACGCCGTGCCGGGCTTTCTGTTCGCCATCCTGCTGGTGGTGCTGTTCGCCGGCGGCAGCTTTCTCACCGCCTTTCCCCTGCGCGGCCTGGCCAGCGCCGGCAGCGAGACCTGGAGCTGGCCGGCGCGCGCACTCGACTACCTCTGGCACATGGTGCTGCCCACCACGGCCCTGGTGATCGGCGGTTTTGCCGGGCTCACGATGCTCACCAAAAACAGCTTCCTGGAGGAAATCCGCAAGCAATACGTCACCACCGAGCGGGCCAAGGGCGCCAGCGAGCGCCGCGTGCTGTACCGCCACGTCTTCCGCAACGCCATGCTGCTGATCGTCGCCGGCTTCCCGGCCGCCTTCATCAGCATCCTGTTCTCCTCGGCCCTGCTGGTCGAAATCGTGTTCTCGCTCGACGGGCTCGGCCTGCTCGGCTTCGAATCCGCGATCCGGCGCGACTATCCCGTGATGTTCGGCACGCTCTACATCTTCACCCTGCTGGGCCTGGTCATGCACATCATCGGCGACGTGATGTACACTGTGGTCGACCCGCGGATCGATTTCGACGCGCGCGGGTGACCCTCTCCCCGGTCACGCGCCGCCGCATCGCCGCCTTTCGCGCCAACCGCCGCGGCAGCTGGTCGCTGGTGCTCTTCCTCACCCTGTTCGCGCTCAGTCTGTTCGCCGAGTTCATCGCCAACGACCGCCCGCTGCTTATCCGCTACGACAACCGCTGGTTCTCCCCGGTCCTGGTCGACTACGCCGAGGAGGATTTCTCGCCGGACCTGCTGCCCACCGCCGCCGACTACTCCGACCCCGTGCTGGTCGGCATCATCGCCGAACGCGGCTGGATGCTCTGGCCCGCCATCCCCTACAGCCATCGCAGCGTGGTCAAGAACCTGCCGGTCCCGGCCCCGGCACCGCCCTCGGCCAACAACCTCCTCGGCACCGACGACCAGGCGCGCGACGTGCTGGCGCGGGTCATCTATGGCTTCCGCCTGTCGGTGCTGTTCGGCTTCACCCTCACCGCCATCTCCTCGGCCATCGGCATCGCGGCCGGCGCCATCCAGGGCTATCGCGGCGGGCTGACCGACCTGCTGTTCCAGCGCTTCATCGAAATCTGGGCCGGCATGCCGCAGCTGTATCTGCTGATCATCCTGGCCAGCATCATCACCCCCAGCTTCACCATCCTGCTGGTGTTCCTGTTGTTGTTCAGCTGGATGAGCCTCACCGGCGTGGTGCGCGCCGAATTCCTGCGCGGCCGAAACCTCGACTACGTGCGCGCCGCCCGCGCCCTGGGCGTGTCCGACCTCATGGTGATGGTGCGTCACATCCTGCCGAACGCGATGGTCGCCACCCTGACCTTCCTGCCTTTCACCCTGTCGGGCTCGGTCACCATCCTGGCCAGCCTGGACTTCCTCGGCTTCGGCCTGCCCCCCGGCTCCCCCTCGCTCGGCGAACTGGTCAGCCAGGGCAAGAACAACCTCCAGGCACCGTGGCTGGGCATCACCGCCTTCTTCGTGCTTGGCGGCCTGCTGACCATGCTGATCTTCGTCGGCGAAGCAGTGCGCGATGCCTTCGATCCGCGGCGCACGCCGGGGTGAAAAGGAAGGTCTTCTTTTTGTGAACAAAAAGAAGCAAAAAAACTTCAAAAATTTGCCATGAGACTCATCGGTCTGACAACTGATGCCGAAACAACGACGACGCCACGTCCATGCTCCGCAGTACATGGCCTACACTAAACGGATAAAGTTTTTTTGCTTCTTTTTGTTCACAAAAAAAAAAGGCCCTTACTTCCTGAATACCCTTGCCCTAAGGGCCCAGGCACCGCCCAACATCGCGGGCTGACCTTTGCCACAAATTGGCCTACGCTGGTCTCCGCATGATGACCGACCTGCCCAATGTCCTGACCTTGTCGCGCATC
>JBBQOT010000065.1:0-9277 GCA_038331165.1 Acetobacterales bacterium | reverse complement strand
AGCCGGCACGCGGAAGCTCAGCCCCTGCAGGATCGTGCGCTCGGGCTGGTAGCCGAAATGCACGTCGTCGAACACCACCTCGCCCGCTTGTCGGCCATCCCCTTGGCGCCCTTCCGCCGGCGGTGCCAGGGCCGGCGCGCCGGGCTTGTCGGCCACCTCCTGGTGCAGCGCCAGCAGGCGAAACAGATGCTCCATGTCGGTCAGGCCCTGCTTGATCTCGCGGTAGACGAAGCCGAGCATGTTCAGCGGCTGGTAAAGCTGCATCAGGTAGGTGTTCACCAGCACGAAGCGCCCCACGCTCATCGTGCCGTTCACCACGCCCTGGGCGGCCATCAGCATCACCACGGCGAGGCCAAGGGCGATGATCACCGCCTGGCCCAGGTTCAGCATGTTCAGCGTCACCTGGTTCTTCACCGCGGCCCGCTCGTAGCGCGCCCACGATTCGTCGAACCGGCGCGCCTCGTGCGCCTCGTTGCCGAAATACTTCACCGTCTCGTAGTTCAGCAGACTGTCGACCGCCTTGGTCTGCGCTTCGCTGTCGGTCTCGTTCATGATGCGGCGGATGCGCACCCGCCAGTTGGTGAAGAGCAGCGTGAACGACAGGTACAACCCGACTGCCACCAGCGTCACCGTGGCGAAGCGCCAATCGAACATGTACCAGAGAATGGCAGTCACCATCGCCACCTCCAGCAGGGTGGGGATGATGTTGAACACTGCCAGGCGCAGCACCTGCTCGATGCCCGTGGTGCCGCGCTCGATGGCGCGCGACAGCCCGCCGGTCTGGCGGTCGAGGTGGAAGCGCAGCGACATGCGATGCAGATGCTGGAAGGTCTGCAGGGCAACGCGGCGCACCGTGCGCTGCTGCACCGCGGCGAAAACCGCATCGCGCATTTCGCCAAAGCCGCTGGCCGCCACCCGCAGCAGGCCGTAGCCCACGATCAGCGCCAGCGGCACCGCGACCACCGCGGCGGCGCTCACCGTGCCGGTCCGCCCGCCCGCCGGCACCAGCGCATCGACCGCCCAGCTATAGACCACCGGCACCCACACCACCGCGATCTTGGCGCACACCAGGAACGCCGAGGCGACCACCACGCGAAACCGCGCCACCATGTCGTCGCGCGGCCATAGATAGGGCAGCAGCGTGCGCACCGTCGCCAGGCCCGAGCGGGGCGGGCCGGCGGCGATGTTCAGCTGGTGTCCACCGGTGCGTCTCATGGGCGTGGATGTGGCACCGAACCGGCCCGATGGAAAGGCGCGGGCTGGTCGCGGCTGGCATTCCGCGCCAACTTGGGCCGATGGACACACTGCTGGGTCGCATCGCCGCGCTGAACAATGCCGTGCTGCCGGGCGCGCGGGTGGCATTCCTGATCGGCGCCGAGCAGGTCGGCTGGCTGAAGCCAGACCTGGCGGCGGCGGTGGCGGAATGCTCCGAGGTTCATGCCGGGCCGGCCGGGTTGGTGCTGGACGATGCCGCCGCATTGCCGGGCATGGCCCGCGCCCTGGCGCAGCGCGGCCGGCTGCGCTGGCGCGGCGAGGCGTTCGACGTGCGCGCCACGCCCGATGGGCCGGCGCTGGCCACGATCGACCGCGGCGCACTGCCGGCCTTCGGGATCGAGGCGCAGGGCGTCCATCTCGATGGGCTGGTTCGCCGGCATGACGGCGTGCACATCTGGATCGCAAAGCGCGCGGCCACCAAGGCGCTGGACCCCGGCAAGCTCGACCACATCGTCGCCGGCGGCATACCGGCCGGGCTCGATCCGCTGGCAACCCTGGTCAAGGAAGCCGAGGAAGAAGCCGCGATGCCGGAGGCCCTGGCCCGCCGCGCGATCCCGACCGGCACGGTGCGCTACGCCATGGAACGGCCCGAAGGGCTGCGCCGCGACCTGCTGCATTGCTACGAGGTCGACCTGCCGGAGAATTTCACCCCGCGCGCGCGCGATGGCGAGGTCGAATCCTTCGCCCTGTGGCCGCTGGCCCGCCTGGCCGAGGCACTGCGCGACGGCGCGGCGTTCAAGTTCAATGTGGTCGCCGTGCTGGCCGCCCTGCTGCTACGCCACGGCATGTTCACCCCAGCCGAGGCCGCGCGGCTGGCGACCGTCCTGCGCACCTGAAACGCGCCGTGATGCGGTTGCGGCGCCGCGCCCATCGCGTCTAGCTTGCGGCCCAACGGCGCCGTCGCGTGCCGACCATCCCGGAGGACGACACCATGACGCAGCGCCACGCTGCTGCCGGGCCCGGCCTGACTCGCCGTGCCGCCCTCGCCGCCCCTGCATTGCTCGGCGCCGCCGCGTTGGGGGCAAAATCCGCCCTCGCCCAGCGCCGCGACCCGCGCGAGCTGCGCTTCATCACCGCCGTTGGCCTGACCGTGCTCGACCCGATCTGGACCGCCTCGCTGGTCACGCTGAACCATGCCTATGGCGTCTACGACGCGCTGTACGGCATCGCCCAGGACCTCAGCCCACGGCCGCAGATGGTCGCTGGGCACACGGTTTCCAGCGACGAGCTGACCTGGGAGTTCAAGCTGCGCGACGGCCTGCTGTTCCACGACGGCGAGCCGGTGCGCGCCCGCGACGCTGTCGCCTCGATGAAGCGTTGGTGGCGCCGCGACAGCTTCGGCCAGCTGGTCGCCGCCGTGACCGACTCGCTGGAGCCGACCGACGACAAGACCTTCCGCCTCAAGCTGAAAAAACCCTTCCCGCATCTGCTGGTGGCGCTCAGCCGCGTCGGTGCGCTGACCTGCTTCGTGATGCCTGAGCGCCACGCGCTGACCGACCCCTATCAGCAGGTCAAGGAGATGATCGGCTCCGGCCCCTACCGCTTCCTGGCCGACGAGTTCAACGCCGGCAGCCGCGCCGTCTACGCCAGGTTCGACAAATACGTGCCGCGCGCCGAACCGGCCGCCCGCACCTCGGGCGGCAAGGTCGCCCATTTCGACCGCATCACCTGGTACACCATGCCCGACTCGGCCACCGCCGCAAACGCCATGCAGGCCGGCGAGATGGATTGGTGGGAATACACCCCCACCGACCTGCAGCCGTTGATGGAAAAGTCGAAGGGCATCACCGTGCAGCCGAAAGACCCGTACAACTGGTACGGCATCGCCCGCTTCAACCACCTGCAGCCGCCGTTCAACAACCCCAAGCTGCGCCGCGCCGTGCTGGCCGCGGTCAACCAGGAAGACTACATGCGCGCCGGCTTCGGCGACGACGAACGCACCTGGCGCACCTGCCGCGCCATGATGGCCTGTGGCGTGCCCGGGGTCACCGAATTCGGCAAGGCCGAGATGCCGGCCCTGCCGGTTGAGGCAGCGCGCAAGCTGGTGGCGGAGTCGGGCTACAAGGGCGAACGCGCCGTGGTGCTGGCGCCGATGGACTACCCGCAGCTCGGCGCCTTCGGCCACGTTACAGCCGACCTGCTCAAGCGCATCGGCATGAATGTCGACTTCCAGCCGATGGACTGGGGCACCATGATCGCCCGCCAGGCCAATCGCGACACGGTGGAAAAAGGCGGCTGGAGCATGTTCCACACCTCTGGCTCCATGCCATCCATGCTGAACCCGGCGCTGAACATGTATATCCGCGGCCAGGGCGCGAAGGGTTGGACCGGGTGGTACGAGAACGAGCAGATCGAGGCGCTGAACCAGGAATGGCTGGCCAGCCCCACCACCGCCAACCAAACCACGCTGTTCGACAAGATGCAGCGCATCCTGTTCGACGACCCACCGTTCCTGCCGCTGGGCCAGTACGGCGTGTTCACCGTGCGCCGCAACGACATCACCGGCATCCTCGACGGCTCCGCCTCCTACCCCTGGAACGTGCGCCGGACGGGCTGATACCAACTGTAGAAGCGAGGTAAGGCCAGGGCTTCGCCCTGGACCCACCAAAGGCCGACGGCCTTTGGAAACCCATTTATTTTCATATATTTAAGGTCCAGGGGCTTGGCCCCTGGAGGGTCCCCGTGGCGCGGCTTCGCGCCGCGACGGCGACGCCCTGGCCTTTCCCTTCCTAAGCCCCGCCGTCGATCGTCAGGATGGTCCCGGTGGTGTACCCACTGCGCGGACTGGCCAAAAACGCTACCGCATAGCCGATCTCGGCCGCACTCGCGATCCGCCCGAACGGGTTGCTCGCAAGCAATTCGCCGAACCGTTCGGCATCCCCCAGTTCGGTCTGCGCCCGATGGCGCAGCAGCATCGTCTGCCGCTCGGTTTCCGTCGCGCCGGGGTTGATCCCCACCACGCGGATACCGTCTTTCTGGCTGCCATGGCCCAGCGCGCGGGTGAACGCCATCAGGCTGGCATTGCCCGCCGCCCCGGCGATGTAGCCGGGTGGAAACTTCTCCCCCGCCGCCCCGATCACATTGACGATCACCCCCGACTTGCGCGCCGCCATCTGCGGATAGATCTGCCGGCACAGCGAGATAAAGCCGAACACCTTGAGGTCCCACGCCCGCCGCCAGGTATCGTTATCCACGCTCAACAGCGTGCCCGGCGGAATGGCGCCGGCATTGTTCACCAGCACGTCCACCTCGCCGGCCGCCTGCGCCACCCGCAGCACCTCCGATTCCTGCGACAGGTCGGCAGCGATGGTCTCCACCTGCACCTGCCGGATCGAACGGATCGCCTGCGCGGTCGCCGCCAGCACATCGGCCGAGCGCGCCACCAGCACCAGGTCCATCCCCTCCTCGGCCAGCACCGCGGCGGTGGCCGCACCGATGCCCTTCGATCCGCCGGTGATCAGGGCGCGCTTGCCCGAAAGCTGAAGGTCCATTTCAAGCAGCCTTTCTTGCGTGGGTGCCATAGGCCCGGCAGGCATCGCCGAAGGCCCGAAAAATCGCCATCGAGTCCACGTTCTCGGCATGGCGCCATTCCGGATGCCACTGCACACCGAACGCCCATCCCGGCGCCTCCGCCACCCGCACCGCCTCGACCGTGCCGTCCGGCGCGGTGGCTTCCACCACCAGCCCGGCCGCCAGCCGGTCGATCGCCTGGCCGTGCAACGAGTTCACCATCGTCGCCGTCTTGCCAACCATCCGCGCCATCTGGCCGCTCAACGCAATATCGTGCTTGGCCCGATAGCGTTGCTCCATCGTGCCCGCGCCGCCGCGATGGTCCAGCCGGCCGGCCAGCTTGTGCACCTCCTGGTGCAGCGTGCCACCCAGCGCCACGTTCAGCTCCTGGATGCCGCGACAGATCGCCAGCACCGGCAGCCCGCGCGCGAGTGCCGCGCGGATCAGCGGCAGGGTGGTGGCATCGCGCGGCGGGTCGTGCATCTCCGGCGTGGCGTCGTCGCCCGCGCCATAGTGCTCCGGCGCCACGTTGCTCGGGCTGCCCGACAGCAACAGCCCGTCGATCCGGTCCAGCAAAAGCAGCAGCCCCTCGCCCACCTCGTGCCCCATGGGCGGCAGCAGGATGGGCAGGGCGCCCGCCCCCCCGATTACCGCAGCACCGTAGCGCGCCGGGGTGGCGTGCTGCAGGTGGCCGCCCACCTCGCGCGAACAGGCGGGAATGCCAACGATCAAAGACATGGACGGACTCCAACAGGGACACTCCAGTCTACCAGACCCCGCCCCCCATTGGCGATGCTCGCGCAGCGAGCAAGATCGGAGAGAAGACCTGCATTTAATTAACAACAATTAACAAGCGCGCCGACTCAGTACAATACCAAATTCAAATAACCCGTAAGTCGACCAAAAAGGATAATTTTTTTGCTTCTTCTTGTTCACAAAAAGGCAGACTCTTCCTCCCCACGTCAATCACGGCTGTTCAACTGTCGCGGGATATCCGGCCACCGCGGTGCTGGGAGCGTCACCTTCCATCCGATGCTGGTGAAGCGGCACCGCCGCCTGTATGACGTGCCGGTGGCGGAATCGTGCGCCGATGGATGGGACAATGGCGTTTTCGGTTCGCCGCAGCCTGGCATGGATGACGCTGTCGCAGGGTGGCCTGGTGGCGATGCAGTTCGGCGCCACGCTGGTGATCGCCCGGCTGCTGAGCCCCTATGAAACCGGGGTGTTTACGGTCGCCGCCGCCATGGCGGGGCTGCTGGGTATGTTGCGCACCCTCGGCCTGTCGAACTACGTGATCCGGGCGATCGAAACGAACCCCGCCTTTCTGGCCGGCGTGTTCACCGTCAACGTCGCGCTGTCGGCGCTGGTGGCGATGCTGACGGTGGCGATGAGCCTGCTGGGCGGCGCGCTGCTGGGCGAGGCCGGGGTGCGCGACGTGCTGTTCGTGCTGGCCGCCATCCCGCTGCTGGCCAGCCTGGAATTTTTGCCCTCGGCGTGCATTGAGCGCACCGGCAATTTCCGCACTGTGGCGATGGTGAACCTGGGGCGCACTTTCGTCGCCACCGCGGTGATGCTGACCTTCGCCTTCGCCGGCCACAGCTACATGAGCCTGGCCTATGGCCAGGTGGCGGGCGCGTTGGTGGCGGTCGTCGCCTTCAACGCCATCGGCCGGCAGTTCGTCAGCCTGACAGTCGGACTGTCCGGCTGGCGCGAGATCGCGCGCTACGGGGTGAACATGCTCGCCACCACCGGCGTGATGGCCCTGGCGATGCGGCTGTCGGATTTCATCCTGGGATGGATGCTGGGGCTGCACGCGCTGGGCGTCTATTCGCGCGCCTCCGGACTGCTCATCATGATATGGGAGAACTTCCACTTGATCATGGCGCGGGTGGTCTTCGTCGACCTGATTGAGCAGCGCCGCCGCGGCCTGTCGTTCCGCGATACCTATCTGCGGGTACTGGCGATCGCCACCGCCCTGCTATGGCCCGCCCTGGGGGGGCTGGCGGTGGTGTCAGGGCCGGTGCTGTTGACCCTGTACGGCGAACAGTGGGTGGGCGGCGCGCCGGTACTCAGCCTGCTGGCGCTGAGCCTCATGGTGAGCGTGACGATCATCATGACCTGGGAGGTGTTCGTCGCCTCGGACCAGACCGCCCGGCTGGCGCGGTTCGAGGCGGTGCGCTGCCTGGTCGGCGTGGCGGGCTTCACCCTGGGGTGCCTGGGTGGGATCGGCGGGGCGGCGGCGGCACGGATCGTCGAGGCGGCGTTCGGCGTGGCGCTGTACCGCCCGCATCTGGAGCGCATGACCGACACTACCTTCGCCGACTGCCTGCCCGACCTGCGGCGCGGCGTGATGCTGACCGTCCTGGCGGTGGCGCCGGCGGCGCTGGTGATGGCACTGCACGACTGGTCGCCGCATGCGCCGCTGCTGCAGGTTCTGGCCGGCATCGCAACAGGAGTGGTCGGCTGGGCGGGGGGGCTGTGCTACCTCGACCATCCGATCTGGCGCGAGGCCCGGCGCGCGGTGGCAGGGCTGCGCCCCGATATTGGCCTGGGCGGGCAGCCGAAGTGATGGTTGGGCGGCCAGGGGTGCGTGTGGTGGTGGCTGAGCCCACCTATGCCGACGACGAGCACGCCGCGGTCAATGCCGGGCTGCTGGAGGCCGTCGCCCTTGGCTGCGGCCCGGGCGTGCTCGCCGCCACCGCGCGCCAGCACGCGGCGATGCAGGAGGCAGCGGACCCCGCCGCCCCCTCGTGGGGATGGCAGAAGATCGCGGTGCTGCCACCCGGCGGCGTGCATCTGCGTCGCATGCGGGCGCAATGGCGGGTGCTGTCGGCGCTGGTTGAAACCCATCGGCCAAACGCGCTGGTGCTGCTGTCGGCGGGGCCGGAGACGCTGTTCGTGGCGCGTGGGCTGGTGCTGCGCCATGCCGGCTTACGGCTGTTCGCGGTGATGCACGGCAACCTCGCGACCGCCATCGGCTGGCGCTCGCGCGATCCGCGTCGGCGGCTGATCGATTTGCGCGCAGGCCTGCGTATCGCGCGACATCCGCGGATTCGCCTAGTGGTGCTGGAGGAGCATATCCGCCGCGCCGCGATGCGCCATGGGCTGGGGCACGACTTCCTGGTATGGTCAACGGTGGTGCTGGCGAACGAGGCAGCGCCGGTGCTGCCTTGGTCGGCGCCGCCGCGGCTGCGCCTGGCGTTTGTCGGCACCGCCAACCGGCACAAGGGGTTCGACGATTTTTTGGCACTGCATCGCAATAGCGCGGCGGTGCATGATTTCGCCGTGGTGGGGCGGCCGAGTGTCGAATACCATGCGGCGGAGCTGGAGGGCATCGCGGTGCCGCCGAGCCGGCTGGCACGGGCCGATTTTCTGGCCGAGTTGCGCCGCGCCGACTACGGCTTCATGGCGTTCCGCGGCGAGTACGAGCTGACCGCCAGCGGCTCGCTGCTGGATTGCATCAACCAGCGTAAGCCTCTGATCGCCGTGCGCAACGACATGCTGGACGGGCTGGCGCGCCGGCACGGCCCGATCGGCTATCTCTGCGACACTCTCGACGGTGTTCAGGCGCTTTTGGCCGATACGGAACGGTTGCGCGACGCGGCGGCCTATGCGGGATTCCAGGCCGCCCTTGACCAGATCGCCCGCGCCCGGCTGCCATCGGCGCTGGCCGCGACCATCCGGGCGGACCTGCCGTGACAAGCCTGGCCATCGTGGTGGTGCTGTATCGCAGCCGCGACGAGGTGGGCGAGCTGTGGGCGTGCCTGCGGGCGCAGAGCTTCGCCGATTGGCGGCTGATCGTGATCGATAACGACCCTGCCGACGGGGCCGGCGATTTCCTGGCAGCACAGGGCGACGCGCGCATTTCGGTGGACCGCAACAACGCCAATCTCGGCTTCGCCCGCGCGGTGAATGCCGGGCTGCGACAGGCGGTGGCCGAGGGCGCGCAACGCTGCATGTTGCTGAACCCGGATGTGGCTTTCGCGGACGATTTCCTCGCCGATCTGATGGGGCAATGGGATGCGAGTGCGGCCGAGGTGGTTGCCCCTCGGGTGATGTTCTACGACGCGCCGGAGCAATCGTGGTATGCCGGCGGGCATCTGGAATTTGGCTGGATCTTCAGCAACCGGCACGACATCTACGCCCCGGACGGACCGGGCAGCCGCATCGTCGATTTCGCCAGCGGCTGCTGCCTCGGCCTGTCGTCTGACCTGCTGCGCCGCGTCGGGCTGCTGGACGAAAGCTTCTTCGTCTACTGGGAGGACACCGATTTCTGCCTGCGGCTGAAGGCGGCGGGCGTGCCGATCCACTACGTGGCCGAGCCGTTCTTGTTGCATCATGCCGGAGCCTCGTCGGGCGGCGAGCGCAGCGCGGCGGCCGAGGCGTTGTATTTCACCAGCTATGCGGTGCTGGTGCGCAAGCATTTTCCCCTGCTGCGGGCGCTGGGGATGCTGGGCCGCAGCTTCCTCAAGGAGCGCGGGCGGCCCGGGCT
>JBBQOT010000064.1:0-9294 GCA_038331165.1 Acetobacterales bacterium | reverse complement strand
GCATCGGTCATCGGCGTCGCCACGAAGCCCGGCGCCACCACGTTCACCGTCACCCCGCGCGAGGCGACCTCCTGGGCCAGCGCCTTGGTCATGCCGACCATGCCGGCCTTGGCGGCGGCGTAGTTGGCCTGGCCGGGGTTGCCGGTGGCACCGACGATGGACGAGATGGAGACGATGCGGCCGGCGCGGCGGCGCAGCATGCCGCGGAGCGCCGCGCGGGCGAGGCGGAACGGGGCGGTGAGGTCCACGTCGAGCACCGCCTGCCAGTCTTCGTCCTTCATGCGGATCGCCAGCATGTCGCGGGTGAAGCCGGCGTTGTTCACCAAAATGTCGAGCGGGGCGATCTTCTCCACCGCGGCGATGAGGGCGTCGGGTGCGGCGGGGTCGCGCAGGTCGGCCGGGCAGGCATGGGCGCGAGCGCCCAGTTCGGCGGCCAGGGCATCGAGTGCGGCGTGGCGGGTGCCGGAGAGCGCGACGGTGGCGCCCTGGGCGTGCAGGGCGCGCGCGATCGCGGCCCCGATGCCGCCCGAGGCGCCGGTGACCAGGGCCATCTTGCCCGTAAGGCTGAACATGGCGGTTCCTAAAGCAGCTTGAGAAGGGCTTCGATCTCGGCGGGCGTGCCGGCGTTGGCGCCGCTCGCCTCCGGGGCGATGCGCTTGACCAGTCCCGACAGCACCTTGCCGGAGCCGAGTTCGATGAAGCTGTCCACGCCCAGGCCGGCCATGGTCAGCATGCATTCGCGCCAGCGCACGGTGGCGGTGACCTGGCGAACCAGGAGGTCGATGATCTCGGTGGGCTCGGTGGCCTTGGCGGCGGAGACGTTGGCGACCACCGGCACGACGGGGGACAGCGGCGGGGAGGCACGCAGGGCTTCGGCCATCGCGTCGGCGGCCGGCGCCATCATGGCGCAGTGGAAAGGGGCGGAGACGGGCAGCTTCATCGCCCGGCGCACGCCCTTGGCCTGGGCGATGACGATGGCCCGCTCGATCGCGGCGGTGGCCCCCGAGATCACCACCTGGCCGCCGCCATTGTCGTTGCCGGCCTCGATCACCTCGATGTCGCCGTTGGGGGCGGCGGCGGCGGCGGCGCAGATTTCCAGGGCAAGGGCCATTTCGGCGCCGAGCAGGGCGGCCATGCTGCCAGCGCCGGGGGGCACCGCCTTTTGCATCGCCTGGCCGCGCAGCTTCAGCAGCCGGGCCGCCTGCGCGATACCGAAGGCGCCAGCGGCGGCGAGCGCGCTGTATTCGCCCAGCGAGTGGCCGGCGACGACCACGGCGCGGTCGGCCAGCTTGAAGCCGCCCTCGTGCTCCAGCACCCGCAGCACGGCCAGGGAATGGGCCATCAGGGCGGGCTGGGCGTTTTCGGTCAGGGTCAGGGTCTCGGGCGGGCCTTCGAACATCACAGCGGAGAGTTTCTCGCCCAGCGTGTCGTCGACTTCCTGGAACACTTCGCGCGCGGCGGCAAAGGCGGCGGCAAGGTCGCGGCCCATGCCCGGGGCCTGGCTGCCCTGGCCGGGGAAGATGAAGGCGTGTACCGGCATTGGCGTTCCTGTTAAGATGCTGTGCCGTATCGCGCTGCTGTGATGTGGCTGTCAATCGGGTGCGGCTGGGGAAAGCGCGGGGCGGTTTATGCACGCTCTCGAAATCTTCTGTTGCTATCCTCGCGGGCCAACAACGCCCGAGGCGTGCATGTGCCGGTTCCTGGCCTATCGTGGCGACGCGATCCTGCTTGAGACGCTGGTGGCTGCCCCCAGCCATTCGTTGATCCACCAGTCGCGCAATGCGCTGGAAGCGCGCACCACCACCAACGGCGACGGTTTCGGACTGGGCTGGTACGGCGAGCGGGTGGAGCCGGGGTTGTACCGCGAGGTGCATCCGGCCTGGTCGGATGAGAACCTGCGCTCGATCTGCTCCCAGGTGCGTTCGCGGCTGTTCTTCGCCCATGTCCGCGCCTCCACCGGCACCGCGACCAGCCGCGCCAACTGCCACCCGTTTTCCGCCGGGCCCTTCATGTTTATGCATAACGGCCAGATCGGCGGGTGGCCCACGGTGCGGCGGCGGGTTGAAGGGCTGATCCCCGATGGACTGTATTCCTATCGCCAGGGCACCACGGATTCCGAGGCAATCCTGCTTGCCGCCATGGCTGACGGGCTGAAATCCGATCCGGTGGGCGCGATTGGGCGCACGCTGGCGCGCGTGCATGCCATGATGCAGGCAGCCGATGTGACCGACCCGCTGCGCTTCACCGCGGCACTCACCAACGGGGCGAGCGTCTGGGCGTTCCGCTGGGCGTCGGACGGGCAACCAGCAACGCTTTACTGGCGGGCCGAGGCGACGGCGCTGGTGGTGGTGTCGGAGCCGATCGACCACGATCGCGCCGGGTGGACGGCGGTGCCGGCGAACGCCGCGCTCACCGCCGTGCCCGGCGAGCCTGTTGCGGTTGCCGCACTGATGCCGGCCGGCTGAACGCGCCCGGCATCAGTCGCGAAAGAACACAAGGCCGCTTTTGGTGAAATAGTTGCTCGCCATGTCGCGCGCGGCGATGTGGCGGTAGCTGTCGTTGAACAGCGCCACCGAGTAGCCGCGCTTGCCCATCAGGCTGATCCAATAGCTCGCGGGCTGGCAGTTGACATGGTTGTGCCCGCCCTGGCCCGGCAGCGCATGGGTCATGGCGACGATGCGGCCATTGGCCAGGGTGTCGATGTAGTGGCCGACGCGGTCGGGGTCGATGTGCTCGGCGACCTCGCAGCTCCACACCAGGTCGACCGGCATGTAGTAGGGGCCCTGCAACAGGTCGTGCAGCGCGATCGGTGTTACCGCGCGGTCGATGTTGCGGCGCAGCCCGTCGATGCCGTGCGCCACCACGCCCAGGCGGCGGAAGAAGGCCACGGCATGGCCCTCGCCGCAGCCGACATCCAGCAGCGATGTCACGGCGAACCGCTCGACCAGATAGCGCCACAGCCCGGCGCAGAATGTGGCATCGTCGCCGTGGCGCAGATTGCCACCAAGATCGGGCCGGTTGTTGTCGGTGACGACGATCTCGGCCATGCCGGCTGCTCCTGGCTGCGCGCCCAGGGTAACAGGCGAACGGACGGCAAGGCGAGGGCCTGCCCGGGGCACGAGGCCCTTGCTGCGGGGAAGGAGCTGTGTATAACGCGCGCTTCCCTGCTGCTGCGGTCGGCCCGCAGCGGCTATGCCCACGCGCCATCCCGGCGCGCGACCCGATCAGGTCTGGGGCAGAGACAAGCCAGAGGGGGTCACATGCCGCTTTATGAATGCGTGTTCATCGCACGCAACGACGTGACGCAACAGCAGGTCGAGGCGGTCGCCGAGGGTGTGGCCAACCAGCTCGACACTGACAATGGCGTGCCCAACGGCACCTCCATGAAAAAGCAGGAATATTGGGGCCTGCGCGGCCTGGCCTACCGGATCAACAAGAACCGGAAGGGCCACTACATGCTGCTCGCCTTCGACTCCAAGCCCGCCGCGGTGACCGAGATGGAGCGCCAGCTGGGCCTGAACGAAGACGTGATGCGCTTCATGACCATCCGCCTGGAAGCGATCGACGAAGCCCCCAGCGCCATCCTGTCGCGCAAATCCGACGACCGCGAGCGCGGCTTCCGTGGGCCCAAGCCCGCCGGGCGCTTCGACAGCGGCCGCAAGCGTGGTTTTGACGACCGTGAGGAATTCCGCGCCCGTGGCGATGACGGCCCCAGCTTCGGCGGCGGCTTCGGCGACCGCGAGCCCAGCTTCCGTGGCGCGGGTGAGGAGTAAGACACCATGTCCGACGATGTGAATCCCGCCGCCCGCCGCGCCGCCGTCGGCGCCCGCCGGCCCTTCTACCGTCGCCGCAAGTCGTGCCCGTTCTCCGGCCCGAACGCGCCGAAGATCGACTACAAGGATGTGCGCCTGCTGTCGCGCTTTCTGTCCGAGCGCGGCAAGATCGTGCCCAGCCGCATCACCGCGGTGTCGGCCAAGAAGCAGCGCGAGCTGGCGCAGGCGATCAAGCGCGCCCGCTTCCTGGCGCTCCTGCCCTACATCCTGGCCTGAGGAGAACCCCGCCATGGCCAATGTAGAACTGATCCTGCTTCAGCGCGTCGACAAGCTCGGCCAGATGGGTGAAGTGGTGCACGTGAAGCCGGGCTATGCCCGCAACTTCCTGCTGCCGCAGAAAAAGGCGATCCGCGCCAACAAGGACAACCTGGCGAAGTTCGAGACCCAGCGCGTTCAGCTGGAAGCGCAGAACATCAAGCGCCGCGAGGAGGCCGAACGCCTCGCCGAGCGCGTGGGTGGCCTGTCGGTGGTGATCATCCGCCAGGCTGGCGAGTCTGGCAGCCTGTATGGCAGCGTCTCCCCGCGCGATATCGCCGATGCCTGCTCCGAGGCCGGGCTGTCGCTCGCGCGCAACCAGGTGGTGCTGGAAAACCCGATCAAAATGCTGGGGCTGACCCCGGTCCGCGTGGTGCTGCACCCCGAGGTTTCCATCCCGGTCACCGTCAACGTGGCCCGCAGCGTCGCGGAGGCTGAAAAGCAGTCCCGCGGCGAGGCGATCGCCCGCGACGGCGACGAGGACGAGGCAGCGGCCGACGAACTGCTCGACCCCTCGGTGGCGCCGCAGCCCGACGTCTGACAGCTCGGCGCCCGGTATTGGGGCGCGCTATTGTTGACCGACCGAACCGGGTTGCCGCGCTGAGCGGCGACCCGGTTCTTTTTTGCGCCCAGTTGGAATATTGCGTTTTTGCCATGCCTGCCATGCGGTTGTTGAAATCGTGCCGCGTGCTACGGAATCCTTCAGCTTCCGATCCCCCTTCCCAACGGGAGAGGCGCCATGCGCATGCTGCTGGACCGGCTTCTGCGGCGCTTTATCGTGACGGGCCGATTGCGGGTGACCTGGCCCGACGGTCGCGCCAGCCTGTATGAGGGTGCGCGCCATGCGGGCACATTCTGCGCAGCGCTGCACCTGACCCTGCGCGACTGGCGCACCGTGCGCCGCCTGGTTGCCAACCCGGCGCTGGCGTGCGGCGAGTGCTACATGGAGGGCGGCTTCGTCCCCACTGATTGCAGCATCTACGACATTCTCGACCTGCTGATCGCCAATCTGGTCGCGGCCGGGTCCAGCCAGCCAATGGTCCGCGTGCGCGCGGCGCTGGAGCGGTTGTCGCGGTCGCTGCGCCAGTTCAATCCGGCCGGGCGGGCACGGCGCAACGTGGCGCACCACTACGATCTCAACGGCCGGCTCTACAGCTTGTTCCTCGACCGCGACCGGCAATACTCCTGCGCCTATTTCCCCACCGGGACCGAGACCTTGGAGGAAGCGCAGGCGGCCAAGAAACGCCTGATCGCCGCCAAGCTGTGCCTCGACCGGCCGGGCCTGGAGGTGTTGGACATCGGCAGCGGCTGGGGCGGGCTCGCCCTGACGCTGGCGCGCGATTTCGGCGCGCGGGTGACCGGCATCACCTTGTCGACCGAGCAACTGGGCGAGGCGCGGGCGCGGGCGCGCGCCGAGGGTCTGTCCGACCGGGTGCGGTTCGAGCTGATGGACTATCGCGCCATGGACCGGCAGTTCGATCGCATCGTGTCGGTGGGCATGTTCGAGCATGTCGGCGTGCCGCACTACGACGCGTTCTTCCATGTGGTGGACCGCTGCCTCGCCCCCGATGGCGTGGCCCTGCTGCACGCCATCGGCCGGCAGGGGCCACCGCAGGCGACCAACCCGTGGATCGTCAAGTACATCTTCCCCGGCGGCTATTGTCCGGCACTGTCCGAGGTGCTCCCGGCGATCGAGAGGGCGCGGTTGATGACCACCGACATCGAGGTGCTGCGCCTGCACTACGCCGAAACCCTGCGTCACTGGCGCCGCCGCTTCGCCGCCAGCCGCGACTCCATCGCCGCACTGTACGACGAACGCTTCTGCCGGATGTTCGAGTTCTATCTGTGCGGCAGCGAATTGGCGTTCCGGCGCGAAGGGCTGATGATCTTCCAGATCCAGCTGTCGCGCGCGCTGAACACCGTGCCGCTGACCCGCGACTACATCGCCACCGCCGAGCAGGTGTGTGCGCGGGAATCGAGCCTGGTGAAGTAGCGGGGGTTGGCGAACAGGAAAGACCGCCAGGGGCCCTGCTTCCTCCCCGTTATCCCCGCACTCCACAGGCGCATGTCGGGGCGGTCCGCGCTATGATGGGGGGATGGACATCATCGACTCTTCGCCCCCGTTACTCGGGCTCAGCCAGCGCCTGCCACCGACCAACCTGCAGGCCGAGCAGGCGCTGCTGGGGGCGTTGCTGGCCAACAACAAGGCTTATGAGCGGGTCAGTGATTTCCTGTTGCCCGACCATTTTGCCGACCCGATCCATGGCCGCGTATTCCACGCCATCGCCCGCCGCGTCGATCAGGGCCAGTTGGCCGACGCGATCACGCTGAAGGCCGAGTTCGAGCATTCGGGCCTGCTCGACGAGGTCGGCGGCACCGCCTATCTCGCCCAGCTGCTCTCGGCCATGGTCGGCATCATCAATGCCGGCGAGTATGGCCGCGCCATCCACGACACCTGGCTACGCCGCGAGCTGATCGAGGTGGGCGAGACGCTGGTCAACAACGCCTTTGGCGCCGAGCCGGAGCTGCGCGCCGAGGGCCAGCTGGAGGCCGCCGAGCAGGCGCTGTTCGACCTCGGCGCCAAGGGTGTCAGCGAGGGCGGCTTCATCACCTTCGAGCGGTCGCTGGCCGATGCGCTGCGCATCGCCGAGAAGGCATTCCACAGCGGCGGCGGCGTTTCGGGCCTGACCACCGGGTTGCGCGACCTGGACAAGAAGACCGGCGGCCTGCACCCGTCCGACCTCGTCATCCTCGGTGGGCGGCCCGGCATGGGCAAATCGGCGCTGGCGACCAAGATCGCCTATGGCGCGGCAAAGTCGCTGCTGGACGCCGCGCGCGCCGCCGGCCCGGACACGATGCCGAAGGCGACAGTGGCGCTGTTCTCGCTGGAAATGAGCGCCGAACAGCTGGCCACCCGTCTGCTGTCGGAGGAATCGCGTATCTCGGGCGACCGCATCCGCCGCGGCGACATCGGGCAGAAGGATTTCGACCGCTTCGTGGCGGTCAGCCGCGAGATCGGCAGCCTGCCGCTGATGATCGACGACACCCCGGCCGTCACCATGTCGGCGATGCGCACACGCTGCCGGCGCCTGAAGCGCACCAAGGGGCTGGTGCTGATCGTGGTGGACTACCTGCAACTGATGCGCCCCTCGGCGGGGTCGCGGCCGGAGAACCGGGTGCAGGAGATCAGCCAGATTTCGCAGGGTTTGAAGGCGCTGGCCAAGGAGCTGGAGGTGCCGGTGCTGGCGCTGGCCCAGCTCAGCCGCGCAGTCGAAAGCCGCGAGGACAAGCGGCCGCAGCTGGCCGATTTGCGCGAATCCGGCTCGATCGAGCAGGACGCCGATGTGGTGATGTTCATCTATCGCGACGAGTACTATTTGCAGCAGCGCGCGCCGAAGCAGCTGGCGTTCGACAATGACGACAAGTTCCATACCGCGGTCGAGAAATGGCAGCGCGACATGGAGGCGGTGCACAACCGTGCCGAGCTGCTGATCGAAAAGCAGCGTCATGGCCCAACCGGCAAGATCGACCTGTTCTTCGAGGGCGAGTTCACCCGATTCGCTGACATCGACCTGCACCATGATGATGGGCGATAGGCTGGGGGAAGCTGACCCGGCCGCCCTGGCGTGGCTGGAGATCGATCTTTCGGCGATTGCCGCCAACTGGCGGGCGCTCGCGGCACTTCATCCGGCGGGGCCGGTTGCCGGTGTGGTGAAGGCCGATGCGTATGGCCTCGGCGCCGTCCATGTCGCGCCCGCTCTGCATGCCGCCGGCTGCCGGCACTTCTTCACCGCGCATCTGGCCGAGGCGGTGGCGATCTGCCCGTCCCTGCCCGGCGCGATGATTGCGGTGCTGAACGGCATGCCGCCGGGCAGCGAGACGGCGTTCGTGGCGCACGGTATTCTGCCGGTGCTGGCCTCGCCAGGCGAGATCGAACGCTGGGCGGCGTTGGCCCGACGCCACGGCCGGCGGCTGCCGGCACTCCTGCACCTCGATACCGGCATGAGCCGCCTCGGGCTGGATGCGGGCCAGACGGCGGCATTGGCGGCCGACCCGGCGCGGCTGGACGGCATCGAGGTGCGTTTCGTGATGACCCATCTGGTCAGCAGCGAAGTGCCTGAAGACCCGATCAACGCGCTGCAGCGCGCCCGCTTTGCCGCCGCCTGCGCCACGCTGCCAGCGTTGCCGCGCAGTTTCGCCAATTCGTCGGGCGTGTTCCTCGGGGGGGATTTCGCCTCCGACCTGGCCCGGCCGGGGGCGGCGCTGTACGGCATCAACCCCACGCCAGGGCGGGTGAACCCGATGCGCCCGGTGGTGCGGCTGGCCGCCCGCGTGCTGGCGCTGCACGACGTGCCGGCGGGCCAGAGCGTGGGCTACAACAGCACCTGGATCGCGCAGCGGACGAGCCGTATCGCCACCCTGGGTGTTGGCTACGCCGATGGCTGGCTGCGCAGCCATTCCGGCCGCGGCCACGCCCACTTTGACGGCGCCATGCTGCCGCTGGTAGGGCGTGTGTCCATGGACCTCACCACCTTCGATGCCACCGCGGCACCCGCCCTGCGGCAAGGCGACTGGCTGGAGCTGATCGGCCCCGATCGCCCGGTCGACGCGGTGGCCGAGGCCGCCGGCACCAATGGCTATGAGGTGCTGACCAGCCTGGGCCGGCGCTACCATCGGGTCTACGCCACGTGAACCGGCTGCTGGATTTCGTCGCCGCGGTCGGGCGTGGTACGCTCGGCGCCTGCATGGGAACCGGGCGGGTTGCCATGTTCGGCCTGACGGGCCTGTCGCACATTCTGCGCCCGCCCTTCTATGGCCGCGCCTTCCTGCGCGCGATGGTTGAGATCGGCTATTTCTCGCTGCCGGTGGTGGCGCTGACGGCGGTGTTCACCGGCATGGTGCTGGCGCTGCAATCCTCCATCGGCCTGTCGCGCTTCTCGGCCGACAGCGCCATTGCCTCGCTGGTGGTGCTGTCGATCACCCGCGAACTGGGCCCGGTGCTGGCCGGGCTGATGGTGGCCGGACGGGTGGGGGCGGCGATGGCGGCCGAAATCGGCACCATGCGCGTCACCGACCAGATCGATGCGCTGGGCACACTATCGACCAACCCCATGAAATACCTGATTGCGCCCCGCCTGCTGGCTGGGATCGTCGCATTGCCGTTGCTGGTGGTCGTGGCCGACGTGCTGGGCGTGCTCGGCGGGTT
>JBBQOT010000063.1:0-9294 GCA_038331165.1 Acetobacterales bacterium | reverse complement strand
TGGTTTATGGGGTGTTTGGGGCCGGGGGCCCTCAGGGTGGATCAACCAACCCTCGGGCCCCATCCCCCAAACAACACTCAAGTAAGGGGGTCCAAGGGCGACGGGCCGAGCCCCTGGACCTCATCGTATTGAAATAACATGGGTTTCCAAAGGCCGTCGGCCTTTGGCGGGTCCAGGGCAGAGCCCTGGCCTTGGCTTGCGCTACTTCGACGGCATCAGGTCCGACAGGTCGGTATCGTTCACCATCATTTTTTGGTCCGCGTAGGTGATGTGCCAAACCGTTTCGTTGCCTTGCTGTTTGCCGATGCCTTTCAGGAAGATCAGCACCGGTGCCGCCATTTTCAGTTCGGGCACCTGGTTGGCGCGGCGGATCAGCGCGTCCAGCCCGGTGGCGCGCAGTTCGGCCTCGCCGGTGGCGTCGTCCATGCTCGCCACCTCCAGGCTGCCTTCGCCCTTCAGCCGCAGCGGGCCGAGGTCGATCAGCAGGTCCTCGATGCCCAGCGACACCGGGTGGTCGGCGATCAGCGCCATGGCGTCGGCATCGATGCCCTTGCCTTCGGTCTCGATGGCCCGGCGCAGCAGCGCCATCACCGCCTCTTTCGGCACCCCGCCGATGCGCGGCGTCAGGGTCAGCTTATGCGGCACAAACTCGGTCCATGGGCCGGGCGGGATCAGCGGGGATTCCAGCCCCTCCATCCCCAACCGCAGCTTCACCGCCATCCGGCCATCCGGTGCCCCGGTCGACAGCCCGAAGGCGAAGCGCCGCAGGCTGCCGGTGGCCAGCGGCCCGGCTTCCACGCGGATGTTGTCATAGGTGTAGTCGGTCTCCAGCCCGTCCAGCATGCTGAAAAGCTGGCCCAGCAGCCGCGTCGCCAGCGCCTTGTCGTCGGGCTGCGCGCCCTTTCGCCCGGCGATGGCCTCGGCCTTCGCCGCCGCGCCGATCTCAAACGCGGTGCGCAGCAGCCCGCCGAGCCCGTCGATGTCGAAATTCTCGATCCGCGTCGCCCCGCCCATGCGGCCGATGGTCACGCGCGCCTGCGCGCCGTCCGGCAGCGGCGAGACCGAGGCGTAGTCCTCCACCGTGCTGTCGCCCTGGATCGTCACCCGTCCTGGCCCGCTCGGCAGCCATTCCGACCGCCCGACCACCTTGCCGATGCGCGAGCTCTGGGTTCCGGCGGCCGACTGCACTTCGGTGGAATAGCCGGTCACCGTGGTGGTGAAGGTTGAGGCAGTGGTCAGCGTCGGGTCATAGGTGCCGGTAGTCTGCTGGTTCTCGATCGCCATCGTCATCACCGAGGGTGCGCCGCTGGCGATGTTCTTCATCTCGGCGCGCAGCCGCGGCGGCAGGGTGGCGTTCACGATCGCCCAGCGCCCGCCTTCCAGCGGTTGCACCGTCGCCGCGCCGATACCCTCGCCCAGCACCACGTTACCGTCGAAATAGCTGCCGCCGAACGGCAGTTCCAGCCGGTAGCCGTCGCCCTCGGGCAGAACGCGCAGCGTCAGCGCTGCCATGTCCACCGCAGTGCCCAGCTGTCGGCCGAGCCAGGCGCGTACCGCCTCGGCGATCTCCTTCGCCCCCTGCTCGTTGGGCAGCGCCTGTGCTGCTGCCGGCAGCGGCGCGAGAAAACCAACTGGCAACGGTGCCATCAGGCCAACCAGAAGGGCCGCACCACGCAACCCTGATGCCATGCTCATGCGGAAATTCCTTGTCGTCGATGCGGGGTATCATAGCGCCGAGGGTCGGTAAGGGAAGGCGACGGGCGCTTTACAACGGAATCGGGCCTACCCGGATCACCTCGCCGTGCCGCGCCTCTGCCTCCAAGCACAATGCCGCGATGCCTGGCGCTATATCGCCGGGCTTTGGCATGGTGCTCCGGTCTTCGCCCGGGAAGGCGCCGGTGCGGATATCCGTCGCCACCGAGCCGGGATCGACCAGGTTCACCCGCAGCCTGGTGTTCCTTGTCTCCTCTGCCCAGGCCAGCACCAGGTGGTGGTGGGCGGCCTTGGTGGCGCCGTAGATGCCGAAATAGGCGGTCGGCCGCAGCACGACGCGGCTGGTCAGGAACAGCGCCCGCCCCGCTTCCGCCGCCAGCAGCAGCGGCGCGCAGGTGCGGATCAGCCGCAGGGCCGCGGTGGTGTTCACCGCCAGCGCCTCGTTCCAGTCGCGCAGGTCGATATGCGGTGCGGGGGTGACGCGGCCCATCACCGCGGCGTTGGAAACCAGTATGTCGAGCCGGCGGAACCGCTCGAACAGGCTTGGGCCGATGGTGTCGAGCTTTTCCCCGTCACGCAAATCGAGCGGCAACAGCGTTGCCGTGCCGCCCACCGCGCGGATCGCGTCGTCGGTGGCCTCCAGCCCGCCCTGGGTGCGCGCCACCAGCACGACATGCGCGCCCAGCTGCGCCAGCGCGACGGCGGTCGCCGCACCGATGCCGCGGCTTGCACCAGTCACCAGGGCGATGCGCCCGGCCAATGTTGTCCCCGGCAATTCCGCCATCGCTCGCCTCGCTGCCAATGTCGGGGCAAACTAGGCCATTCTGCCCGCGCCCAGGAAGGCACCGATGTACCAGGACCCCGCCACCGCCCCAAAGCGCCTGGGTGCCGCCCCGATGATCCACCCGACGGCGCAGGTGCGCGATTCCACCTTCGGCGCATACTGCGAGGTGGGCGCGCGCACCAAGGTCGCGGAATGCACCTTCGGTGACTACAGCTATATCGTCGCCGATGCCGACATCATCTACGCGACGGTCGGGAAGTTCTACTCGATCGCGGCGCATACCCGAATCAATCCCGGTAACCATCCGCTGGAGCGGGTGGCGCTGAACCACTTCACCTACCGCTCCTCCGCCTATGGCCTGGGCGAAGACGATGCCGATTTCTTCCAGTGGCGGCGCGATCACCACGTGACGCTGGGGCATGATGTGTGGATCGGCCATGGCGCCATCCTGCTGCCCGGGGTGAACGTGGGCACCGGTGCTGCGATCGGCGCGGGGGCGGTGGTGAGCAGGGATGTGGCCCGCTTTGCCATTGTTGTTGGCGTGCCGGGCCGGGTGCTGCGCCATCGCTTCGCGCCGGAGATCATCGCCGCCCTGGCGCGCATCGCCTGGTGGGACTGGCCGCACGACCGGCTGGGCGAAGGGATGGACGATTTTCGCGCCATGGCGGCCGAGGATTTCTGCCGGAAGCACGACCCGGGTTGATTTCCTTGCCTGGTTTACGGCAAGCCGAGTGCGATGCTGCGAACGATTGCGCGGAGGTCGATCTTCTCCGCACCTTCCAGCCGCCGCGCGAGCCTGGCGCGAGCATGTGCCAGGAGCACGCGATCGAATGGACCGGGTAGGGTGCTATCGCGGCTGAAGTGCTGCGCGAGGTCCTCCCGTTGGGATGCCGGTAAGGAAGCAAAGAACACGGCGGCAATCTCCCGGAGCGTTCCGATATCGGTCGGAGTTTCGGCTGTGTGCGGCCCTTCAGCTGAAGAGACGGGGGTCGCCAGGTGCTGAACATTCCTCTCGATCACCGAGAGGAACGAGGAAACGAGTGGTCGATCCCATTCGACGGTGGTATCCGCCTCGTGCATGAGTGCGCGTGATTGCGATCCGCGCGCAGGATGGATGCCGACAAGATGCACGCGAACACCGTAGACCTGTGCCACCTGAACGCCGACCCGCACATCTTCGTCGCCTGAGACAATGACGGCATCACTCATCGCGTGGTTGCGTGCGAGCTCGATCATATCGGTGACGATCAGGCTATCCACGCCTTTTTGTTGACCTTGGTTGTTCAAGAAGCCGAGTCGCAGCTTCACATTGTCGCATGCGGCCATCGCTTCATGTGACGGTGTTGGGGTGGCGGCCCACCGCGTCATACCAATAGATGCGGAGCAGGTCGGCCCCTCCCGACTGTGTCGTGGCGGCCGTGATAAGCGCCGCAACGACGGCCGGTTCATCCAGCAGGCACGCCACGCGGTCGGCCTTGCTTCCAGTCAGGCATACGCTGCATTTGAGCGAACAGGTATCCGGCGTCGACGAAAACGCCCCCACGATTTGCCACGGCGACACCCCAACGTAAAAAGGGCGCCCTCGGGCGCCCTCCTGTAACGACATCCGCCAGGGCTAATAATACCTTGCGAACGGCAAAACTGGTAGCACATGCAGCCTGGGAACTCAACGCAAATCACGCCGCCTTGGCGATCGCCTGCCAGACCTTCTCCGCCGTCGCCGGCATGTCGATATGGGTGATCCCGATTGGCGCCAGCGCGTCGATGATGGCGTTGATCACCGCCGGCGGGCTGCCGACCGCCCCGGCCTCACCCGCACCTTTCACCCCCAGCGGGTTGGTGCCACACGGCACCTCCACCAGCTCGACCTCGATATCGGGCAGGTCGCTGGCGCGCGGGAGGCAGTAATCCATGAAGCTGCCCGACAGCAGCTGGCCGCTGTCGTCGTCATAGGCGGTGCGTTCCAGCACTGCCTGGCCGAAGCCCTGCGCCACGCCGCCGTGCACCTGGCCGCGCACGATCATCGGGTTCACCGCCTTGCCGACATCGTCGGTGACGGAGTAGCGCAGCACCTCGACCACGCCGGTTTCGGGGTCGATCTCCACCTCGGCGATGTGGCAGCCATTGGGGAAGGTGTGATGGTCGATATTGGCGATCTCGGCGGCGTCGAGCGTGGTCACGTCCTCCCCCTTGGCCGCGCGGGCGCGCTGGGTGGTGGCCAGGGTGATGATATCGATGCCGCGGTCGGTGCCGACCACCGAGAAGCGGCCGGTTTCGAACTGGATATCGGGCATGGCGGCTTCCAGCGCCTCGCTGGCGGCACGGCGGCCCTTCTCGATCACCGTGGTGGCGGTCTTCAAGATCGCCTGGCCCTCGGAATACAGGCTGCGCGCGCCGCCGGTGCCGCCGCCCACCGGGATGATGTCGGTATCACCCTGCACGATGCGCACCTTCTCCCCGGGCACGCCGAGTTGATCCACGGTAAGCTGGACATAGGCGGTCTCGTGGCCCTGGCCGGTCGATTGGGTGCCAACGAAGACGTCGACAAACCCGTCATCGGCGAAGCGGATTTCGGCCCGCTCGGTGGCGTCGCCGCCGGTCGCCTCCAGGTAATAGGCCAGGCCGATGCCACGACGTTTTCCCCTGGCGGCCGAGGCGGCGCGACGGGTTTCAAAACCGGCCCAGTCCATGGTCTTCAGGCCGTGGTCGAGCACGGTTTTAAAATCGCCGCTGTCATAGGTCTTGCCGACCGGAGTGGAATGCGGCATCGCCTCGGGTCCCACCATGTTACGGCGGCGGAACTCGACGCGGTCGATCTTCAACTCGCGCGCGGCCGCGTCCATCAGCCGTTCGACCAGGTAGTTCGCCTCCGGCCGCCCGGCGCCGCGATAGGCATCGACCGGCACGGTGTGGGTGAACACGCCGATGACGTTGGCGTAGATCGCGCGGAAGCCATACACGCTGGACAGCACGCCGGTGCCGGCAAGCGTCGGAATATAGGGGCCAAAGTTGGACAGGTAGCCGCCCATGTTCGACACGTTGCGGGTGCGCAGGGCGCGCACCAGGCCATTCGCGTCGATCGCCAGTTCGCCCAGGGTGATGTTGTCGCGGCCCTGGGTGTCGGACAGGAAGGCCTCCGACCGCTCGGAGGTCCACTTCACCGGCCGGCCGAGCTTACGGGCGGCGTAGCAGGTCAAAACGTGCTCGGGGTAGAGGAACAGCTTCATGCCGAAGCCGCCGCCAACATCAGGGGTGATGACGCGGAAATTCTCCGCGTCGGTGCCAAAGACGCCGGCGATCAGCGCCTTCACCAGCCAACCGCCCTGGGTGTTGGCGCGCAGGGTCCAGCGGCCGGCGCCAGCGTCATACTCGGCCAGCGCGGCGCGCGCCTCCATCGAGGAGACGATGATGCGGTTGTTGACCACGGTCAGCTTCGTCACGTGGGCCGCCTTGGCGAACTCGGCGTCGGTGGCGGCGCGGTCGCCGATCTCCCAGTCGAAGCAGACGTTGTTCTTGCCCTCCGGCCAGACCTGGGCCGCGCCCGGGTCCATGGCGGTGGCGACGTCAGTGCACGAGGGCAAAATATCGTAATCGACCAGCACCGCATCGGCACCGTCGCGCGCCGCGCTGGGGGTGTCGGCAACGATGAAGGCGACCTGGTCGCCGACATGGTGCACAGCACCTTCAGCCAGCGTCGGGCGCACCGGGGTGACCTGCTTGCTGCCGTCGCGGTTGTCGAGTTCCACGGCGCAGGGCAGGCCAGCGATGCCATCGGCCTTGAGGTCGGCGCTGGTATAGACTGCCCGCACGCCCGGAATGGCCTTCGCCGCGGCGGTGTCGATCGACAGGATCTTCGCCGCCGCGTGTGGGCTGCGCAGCACCACGCCGAACAGCGTTCCGGCGGGGGTGACGTCGTCGGTATAGGCGCCCGCACCCTTCAACAGGCGCGGATCCTCGACGCGGCGGACAGGCTGGGCAACGCCGAACTGGGTCATGGGCGGTTTCTCTCCGGGTGGCGGGTCGGTATTCCTGACAACATGTACGGCGGCGGGCGGAAAGGCCAAGGGGGGCGGGGGAAGAAAGCAAGGCCAGGGCTTCGCCCCATAGGCACGAAGATAAGGGAGGCTGGGCTCTGCCCAGACCCGCCAGGGGCCAAGCCCCTGGACCTTGTTTTATAAGAAAAACTAAAAAGTCCAATGGGTTGATAATTTAGGAACGTCAAGAGTGCTCTTGGCTGCGCCAGCAGCCCCTGATCGTTGTGCGGCTTCGATTGATGGCAGCGGGCACAGCCACTAAAGGTAAAGGGATCAAAGGGTCTCTGACCCTTTGCGGGTCCCGTGGCGCGGCTTCGCGCCGTGACGGCAGAGCCCTCGCCTTCCTTATCTTCGTGCCTATGGGGCTTCGCCCCGGACCCGCCAAAGGCCGACAGCCTGTGGAAAGGCTCTGTTCTCATTAGGAGTTGTACGGCACCTGCTGATGTTCGACACTGCTCCTCGAAGGAGCCCGAGATGGACGAACATACGTTGGCGGCGCGGATCGGTCAGATCGGCGCGTTGAGTGGTGCATCTCATCCCGCTGCTCGCGCCGGACGCACTTTTATGCACCGATACCGGCCGTGCCTACGGCGCCATCGCGCGGCAGACCGGCATCCGACATGAGCCGACCAACGTCTCCGCTGGCGAGTATGTTCGAGACGGCGTCTTCCCTATCCAGAACGTCAACGCCTATGACAGCCGCCTCAAGGTTTGGATGCAGCCGTTCAACGGCGTCGCCACCCGATATCTCCCAAGCTACCTCGGATGCAGGAGGATGCTCGAAAGCCTCGCAGTCTTCGTTCAGCTATGACGCTGCTTGCGGCGTGCGCCTGGCGATCTCTAGGCTGGCCGCAAAGAGGAGAAGGACATGCGGGAATTCGGTGGCAAAACCGCGCTGGTGACTGGCGGGGCCAGCGGCATCGGGCGTGGCCTGGTGGAGGCCTTCCTGGCGGAAGGTATGAACGTGGTGATTGCCGACATCGAGGCCGACGCGAGAGAGCAGACACTGGGCGCGTTGTCGCGGTTTGGTGGGCGGGTACGCGGCGTGGCGTGCGACGTGACCAAGCGGGAGTCGGTGGCCGCCGCGCGCGATGCGGCGATCGCGGCATTCGGGCCGGTGCATGTGCTGTGCAACAACGCCGGCGTTGGCACCGGTGGGCGGATCGACACGGTGCCGCCGGCCGCCTGGGAGTGGCTGATGGGCGTGAACCTGATGGGCGTGGTGCACGGGCTGGGCGAGTTCGTGCCGCACATGAAGGCGCATGGTGCGCCCGCCCACATTGTGAACACCGGCAGCATGGCCGGCATGAACGGGTTTCGCGGCATGGGGCCGTACTGTGCCAGCAAGGCCGCGGTGGTGAGCCTGTCGGAGGCGCTGGCGAGCGAGTTGGCCGATACCGCCATCGGCGTGAGCGTGCTGTGCCCTGGCTCGGTCAACACCGTGTTCTACGACAGCCGCCGCAATGCGCCCGCCAACGTGCCGCCGCCGCCGCCCAACAGCCGCGAGGGCCGCGCCCTGGCCGAGGGGCGGTCGCTGCGCATCGAGCACGGCATATCGCCCGCCGAGGTGGCGGCGCGCGTGCTACAGGGCATCCGCGACGGCGACCTGTACATTTTCACCCACCCCGAGATGCGCAGCATGATCGACGATCGCCACGCTTTGTTGTCGGCCGGCTTCAACAAGGCGGCGGCGTTTCGGGGCGTTTGAACCCGGGTTGCGCGATACAACGCAGGCTATAGGCTGAGCGGCGCAACGGAGAATTCGAGCCATGGAACTGGGCCGGCTGGGCGTGTGGAACCCGAACGACCGGCTGACGCCCGCCGAGTTGGCGCGGCTGCTGCACAGCGCCGAGGACATGGGGTATTGCGCGCTGTGGTACCCTGAGGCGGTGGGCTACGAGGCGCTGTCGAGTGCGGCGTTCATGCTGGCCAACTCAACGAAGCTCTCGATCGGCAGCTCGATCGCCAGCATCTATGCCCGCGATGCGTTCACCGCGCGGCGCGGCATGCTCGGGCTGGCGGCGATGTATGGCGACCGGTTCATCCTGGGCCTGGGCGTCAGCCATGCCTCGATGGTGACGGCGCGCGGGCATGCGTTCGAAAAGCCGGTGCCGGCGATGCGCGCCTATCTCGATCGGTTGTACGAGGATGAGGCGGACGCCGCACAGTGGCCGGTGATGCTGGCCGCGCTGGGGCCGGTGATGACGCGCCTGGCCTTTGCGCGCAGCCAGGGCACGCTGCCGGTGAACACCACGGCGGAACACACGCGCGCCACCGCAGCCACCATGCCGGCGGGCAAGCATCTGGCGGTGGCGCAGAAATTCATCCTGGAGACCAATGCCGACCGCGCGCGGGCAATCGCGCGCGGCGAACTGGCGCTGCATCTGGGGCTGCCGAACTACATCGCCCACTGGGCCCGGCTGGGCTTCGGCCCCGACGACACGGCCGGCGGCGGGTCCGACCGGCTGATCGACGCGATGATCGCCTGGGGCAGCGTGGATGAGGTGAAAGCGCGCATCCGGGCGCACTTCGACGCCGGCGCCACCCATGTCTGCATCCGCCCCCTGCACGCGCCTGGCGACTTCGCGGCGCGCGATGCGGCGCTGAAGGTCATGGCGGACTTGTGATGGGGCAGAGTAAGGCAGGCCAGGGCTCTGCCCTGGACCCGCTGGGGCCGACGGCCCCAGACCCCATTCGTTTAGTTCGCCTTCGGCGAGAGGGGCCAACGAGGCTGTACGAACCACCGCGATGGCCCCTCTCGCC
>JBBQOT010000062.1:0-9380 GCA_038331165.1 Acetobacterales bacterium | reverse complement strand
GAGGCGGGGCACGGTCCGCCTGGCGTCGTAGGCTCCCACGGCTGGCCACGCGCCGCTGTCCGACGTGCCGAAATCGGCGATCGCCTGCTTGTCCTCCTCGATCTCCTTGCCCTTGATCGTGAGCTGGAGCTTGCGGGCGGCGCGATCGATGGCGGTGATACGGGCATCGACCTTTTCGCCAACGGCGAAGCGCTCGGGACGCTGGTCGCCCTTGTCGCGGGCCAGTTCGGCGCGGCGGATGAAGCCGGTGAGGACCTCGTCCACCTTCACCTCGATGCCGTTGGCCTGCACCGCGGTCACCACGCATGTGACGATGTCGCCCTTGTGGACGCGGTCCAGCACGGTCGCCGCAGGATCGTCCTGCAGCTGCTTGATGCCGAGGCTGATGCGCTCCTTCTCGACGTCGACATCGAGCACCTTCGCCTTGACGACTTGGCCCTTCTCGAACTTCGCCATCGCCAGCTCGCCCGGCTCGTCCCACGACAGGTCGGACATGTGCACCATGCCGTCGATGTCGGCGGTGAGGCCGATGAACAGGCCGAATTCGGTCATGTTGCGGATTTCGCCCTCGACCACCGAACCGATCGGATGCTCGTCGGTGAACTGCTCCCACGGGTTGCGCTGGACCTGCTTGAGGCCGAGCGAAATCCGGCGCTTGGAGCTGTCGACGTCCAGCACCATCACGTCCACTTCCTGCGAGGTGGCGACGATCTTGCCGGGGTGGACGTTTTTCTTGGTCCAGCTCATTTCGGAAACGTGCACCAGGCCCTCGACGCCGGGCTCCAGCTCCACGAAGGCGCCGTAGTCGGTGATGTTGGTGACGCGGCCGGTGTATTTGGCGCCGGGCGGATACTTCGCCGCCACGCCGTCCCACGGATCGGCCTCAAGCTGCTTCATGCCGAGGCTGATGCGCTGGGTTTCGCTGTTGAAGCGGATCACCTGCACCTTCACGCCCTGGCCGATGGTCAGCGCCTCGCTGGGGTGGTTGATGCGGCGCCAGGCGATGTCGGTGACATGCAGCAGGCCATCGACGCCGCCGAGGTCGACGAAGGCGCCGTAGTCGGTGATGTTCTTGACCACGCCGTCGAGGATCATGCCTTCCTTGAGGCCCTGTATCAGCTCGCTGCGCTGTTCGGCGCGCGTCTCCTCCAGCACGGCACGGCGGGACACCACGATGTTGCCGCGGGCGCGGTCCATCTTGAGGATCTGGAACGGCTGCGGCATGCCCATCAGCGGGCCGACGTCGCGCACCGGGCGGATATCGACCTGGCTGCCGGGCAGGAAGGCCACGGCGCCGCCGAGATCGACGGTGAAGCCGCCCTTGACCCGGCCATAGATG
Organism: Acetobacterales bacterium; assembly: GCA_038331165.1. Lineage (GTDB taxonomy): Bacteria > Pseudomonadota > Alphaproteobacteria > Acetobacterales > Acetobacteraceae > CAMDGX01. The sequence goes on along the minus strand of JBBQOT010000062.1, from coordinate 8,041 downwards.
GTGCCGTTGACGCGCAGCTGGGCCTCGAACGCCTTTTCCAGGTTGGTCCAGGCTTCCTCGCGCCGCGCCTTTTCGCGCGACAGCACGATCGTGCCGTCGCGGTCCTCATAGCGCTCGACATAGAGCTCGATGGTGTCGCCGGGCTTGATCTCGGGTGCCGCGCCGGGGGCGGCGAATTCCTTGAGGGCAACGCGGCCCTCGCTCTTGAGGCCGACATCGACGATGGCGAACTCGTCGGTGAGCCGGATGACGCGGCCGGTAACGACGGAGCCGTCAAAGCCGGTGTCGCGGCCAAGGGTCTCGTCGAGCAGGGTGGCGAAGTCTTCAAGCGGGGCTGCAGAAGCCATGTGTGGGGGTCGATCCTTGCGCGGCCCGTGGGGGCCGGGTTGAATGCGCACGCCCGCCGGCAGGTGCTGCGGCGGAAAGCACGACGTGCCCGCGCGACCACCATGGGGCGGCGCAGGCCGGGTTGAAGGACACGCGCACCATGCGCGGCCGGGCGGAGAGAAGCGCCAGCACCCGGCCGGAGTCAAGTGCGGGCTATGGCAAGGGGCCGGAGGTATTGCCGAGCTTGACCCGGCTACGCCGTCACCGCCTGCCCGGCGAGCCGCGCGCCGATCAGCGCAAGGGCGGTGGCGAAGGCAGCGTCGGCGTCGAGCGTGGTAGTGTCGAGCAGCATCGCGTCGTCAGCCGGCTTCATCGGGGCGGCGGCGCGGGCCCGGTCGGCGGCGTCGCGGGCGTGGAGTTCGGCGGTGATCGCGGCAAGGTCGGCGGCTACGCCGCGGGCGCGCAATTCGGCCCAGCGGCGGCGGCCGCGCTCCTCGACGCTGGCGGTGACGTAAAGCTTGGCCGGGGCGTCGGGGAAGATCACCGTGCCAATGTCGCGGCCGTCGAGCACCGCGCCGTTCGCCCGGCCGAAGCCGCGCTGGAAGTCGAGCAACGCGGCGCGCACGGCGGGAACCGAGGCGACCAGGCTCGCCGCCTCGTCCACCGGCGGGCCGCGCAGGTCGGCGCGGCGCGTGTCGTCGGGGTGCAGAGTGCGAGCGGCCTGCGCGGCGGCATCGGCGTCGGCCGGGCTGTGGCCGGCGTCGATCACCCGCCGGGCGACCGCGCGGTAGAGCAGGCCGGTGTCGAGGTACGGCAGGCCATAGTGTTGGGCCAGACGGCGCGCCAGGGTGCCCTTGCCGGCGGCGGCGGGGCCGTCGATTGCGATGATCAGCGGGGCCATCAGGCGGCAACGAGCGCCGGCACCCCGCCATTGCCGATGACGCCGTTCATCAGGGCGAGGAACTTGGGGAAGCTGGTGTCGATGAAGCTGGCATCGTCCACGCCCACGCCGTCGCGGCTGGCCAGGCCCATGACCAGGGCGCTCATCGCCAGGCGGTGGTCCATGTGGGTTTCGACGATGCCGCCGCCAGGAATGCCGCCGCCGCCCTGGCCTGCACCGTGCACGATGAGGTCATCGCCCTCGATGGTGACGCGCACGCCGTTGGCGGCCAGCATGGCGGCGGTGGCCGACAGGCGGTCGCTCTCCTTCACCCGCAACTCCTTCAGCCCGCGCATCCGGGTGGTGCCCGACGCCGCCGCGGCGAGCACGGCCAGGATCGGGTATTCGTCGATCATGCTGGGTGCGCGCTCGGGGGCCACGTCGATACCGCGCAGGGCGGTGTATTCGGCGATGATGTCGCCGACCGGCTCGCCGCCCTCGGTGCGGGCGTTCTCGATGCCAAGCACGGCGCCCATCTCGCGCAGGGTGGCGAACAGCCCGGTGCGCAGCGGGTTCAGGCCGACGCCTTCGATGCGCAAGCGCGAGCCCGCCACCAGCAATGCGGCGGCCAGCGGGAAGGCGGCCGAGGACGGATCGCCCGGCACCACCACGTCGGCTGCGTGCAACTCCGGCTGGCCGTGCAGCTCGATGATGCGGCCGGCGCCGTGCACGACCACGCTGACCGTCGCGCCGAAATGGCGCAGCATATTCTCGCTGTGGTCGCGCGTGGCCTCGCGCTCCTCGATGCGAGTGATGCCCGGCGCGTTCAGGCCGCACAGCAGCAGGGCCGATTTCACCTGCGCCGAGGGCACCGGCACCACGTAGTCCAGCGGCAGCGCCTCGTGCGCACCCTCGATGGCCAGCGGCAGCCGCCCGCCCGCGCGGCTGGTGAAGCGGGCGCCGCACTGGGCGAGCGGATCGGTGACCCGGCGCATCGGCCGGCGGCGCAGGCTGGCGTCGCCGGTCATCACCGAAAAGAACGGATGGCTGGCCAGGATGCCGGCGAGCAGCCGCGCCGCGGTGCCGGAATTGCCCATGTCGAGCACGTCGGCCGGCTCGGTCAGGCCGCCGACGCCGCGCCCGGCCACCAGCCAGGCGCCAGCCCCGTCCTGGGTGACCTCGGCGCCCAATGCGCGCATGGCCGCCGCCGTGCGCAGCACGTCTTCGCCCTCCAGCAGGCCGGCGATGCGGGTTTGGCCGACCGCCAGCGCCCCGAACATCAGCGCACGATGGCTGATCGACTTGTCGCCGGGCACGCGGATGGTGCCGCAGAGCGGGGCGGCCGGGCGGCGGGAAATGACCGGAAGCAGGGGGGAAGAAACAGCTTCATCATGCATGGGCGCGCCTTAGCACGCGCAATTGCGGTTTGACAGAAGCCCACCGTTTGCCAGAAGCGAAGCGCACCGTTTGACAGAAGCGATGGGCGATGGCATGGGGCGCCCCCTCCGATGCGCCATCGCGATGGCGACTGTTCCCTATGTGAGGCGATCGATGGCCAAGCCCGAACTCGGCACCAAGCGCGTCTGCGTTTCCTGCGGCGCCCGCTTCTACGACCTTGTCCGCCAGCCGGCGGTCTGCCCGAAATGCAGCTCCGAGCAGCCGCCCGAACAGCCCCGCCAGCGCCGCGCCGGTGGCAACGTGCTGGACGAGAAGCGCCGCCCCAAGGTCGTGCCGGTGCCCGGGCTGGACCCCGCCGACGCCGAGGTGGAGGTGGCCGACGACGACGCCGAGGAGGACGTGCTGGAAGATACTTCCGACCTCGAAGACGACACCGACGCCATCGTCGAGGTGGAGCAGGAAAACAGCGAGGAAGAGCGCTAGGCCACTCCTCGCCCTAAAGCCGTCCGGCCACCCGCAGCAGCAGCACGAACGCCGCATCCCACGGCACCGCCGGCAGTTCGCGCAGGCGCCACCACCAGCGTTTGCGCCACTGCGCCGCCGCCAGCGCCGGTGGCGGGGGGCAGGGGCGCGCCGGCAGACCGGCCAGGCGCAGCAGCACCACGCAGCGCAGCAGATGATAGGCGCTGGTGGCGGCATAGACGGGCCCGCGATGGCCGCCCAGCAACCGCCGCACCGCGCGCACCGATGACACCGTGTCGTGGGCGGTCGGCTCGGGCCGGATATCGGCCTCGGCCACGCCGGCGGCGCGCAGCAGCCCGGTCATAACATGCGCCTCGGCCGGGCCGAACCGGCCCACTCCGCCGGTCGGCAGGTACAGCGGCTGGCGCAGCCCGCGGCCGAGCGCCAGCGCCGCCTCCACCCGCAGGCGCAGGGTGCGGCTGGGCAGCCCATCGGGGCGTACGGCGGCGCCGAATATCACGATGGCCGGGCGAAGCGTTGCATCGGTCATGCCGCACGGCTTAGACCTTTGCCATGCAACCAACCAGGACAGGGGCGGCCAGGACGCGCGGCTATTTCGGCATCGGCGCCGAGGGCGTGTCGAAATCGGCCAATGTCGGCGCGCTGCTGCGCACTGCCCATGCCTTCGGGGCGAGCTTCTGCTTCACTCTGGGCCACGGGTTCGACGCGCGGGCCGGGCGCAGCGCCGACACGGCCGACACGCCGGCGCATGTACCGCTGTGGCGCTTCGACGACGCCGCAGCACTTCATCTGCCGAAGGGCTGCCAGTTGGTCGGCATCGAGCTGCACGAAGACGCCGCCGACCTGCCGTCGTTCCGCCATCCGCTGAGTGCCGCCTATGTGCTGGGCCCCGAACGGTCGAGCCTGTCGCCGGGGCTGCTGGCGCGCTGCGACCACCTGGTGCGCATTCCCACCCGGTTTTCCCTCAACCTGGCAGTGGCCGGCGCGCTGGTGTTGTACGACCGGCTGCTGCAGCACGGCCGCTTTGCCGACCGCCCGGTGATGAGCGGCGGGGCGAAGGATGCCCCCCTTGCCCCGCCCGGCCATGGCGACCCGGTGTTTCGCCGCCACCGGCCCGACTGGCTCGCCGCCCGCCCCGGTGAAAAGAGGTCCGAGCAGGAGCCATGAGCAGCCGGCGCTTGTTCGCGCGCGCGCCGCTGCCTATCAGTGCGGCCATGCGCATTCTGTCCGTCCTCTCGGCCGCCCTGCTGGCCGCGTCCCTATCCCCAGTTGCCGCCCAGCCGCGGCCCGCGCCCGCCCCGGCGCCCACCAAGCCTGACGGGCCGAAATCGATCGGCACGTTCCAGGACTGGCAGGCCGCGACCCACACCGAAGGCGGGCAGCCGGTGTGCTATGCGCTGAGCCGTGCCAAGCCGGCCGGTGCCGTGGCGGGGCGCGGCGAGGTGGTGCTGACCGTCACCCAGCGCCCCACGCTGCGCGACGCCGTGGCGATCAGCGCCGGCTTCACCTATGCCGCCAATGCCGAGGTGAAGGTGGAGTTGGGGACCACCAGCCTGGATTTCTACACCGCCCAGCGCTCGGCCTTCGCGCGCAGTGGTGCCGCCGCCGTGGCCGCCTTCGCCAAGGCCCCGCAGGCGGTGGCCAAGTCGCCCGGGCCGCGCGGCACGGTGACCGACACCTTCAGCCTCAAGGGCTTTGCCCAGGCCTATGCCGCCATCAACAAGGCGTGCCCTCCAAAGTGAACGCGATCGCCGACCTCACCGACATCGAGCGCGCCCGCATCCTGGCCAAGACCGCGCGCTTCGCCCCGCCGCCTTCCCGCACCGCCGACGGCCGCACCGAACTGGTCGGCCTGTCGCGCGCCGAACTGGCCGCCGAGCTGGCGGCGATCGGGGAAAAACCGTTCCGCGCCAAGCAGCTGTGGCACTGGATCTACCACCAGGGTGCCACCGATTTTTCCCGCATGTCGACCATCGCCAAGCCGATGCAGGCCAAGCTGGCGGAACACTTCGTCGTCGGCCGCCCCGAAGCGGCGGTCGTGCAGACCAGCACTGATGACACGCGAAAGTGGCTGTTCCGCTTCCGCGACGGGCAGGAAGCCGAGACCGTCTACATCCCCGACCGCACCGAGGATCGCGGTGCGGTCTGCATCTCGTCGCAGGTCGGCTGCACGCTGTCTTGCAAGTTCTGCCACACCGGCACCCAGGGCCTGGCGCGCAACCTCGGGGCGGCGGAGATCGTCGGCCAGTTCATGGCCGCGCGCGACAGCTATGGCGAGTGGCCCAGCCCCCACGGCGAAACCCCGCGCCTGCTCTCCACAATCGTGCTGATGGGCATGGGCGAGCCGTTGTACAACTACGAGAACGTCGCCAAGGCGATGACCATCGTCATGGACAACGAGGGCATCGCCCTGTCGCGCCGCCGCATCACGCTGTCCACCTCCGGCGTGGTGCCGATGATGGACCGCGCGGGTGCCGATTTGGGCGTGAACCTCGCCGTTTCGCTGCACGCCGTGCGCGACGAGTTGCGCGACGAGATCGTGCCACTGAACCGCAAATACCCGATCGCCGAACTGATGGCCGCCTGCCGGCGCTATCCGGCGGCGAGCAATGCAAGGCGCATCACCTTCGAATACGTCATGCTCAAGGGCATCAACGACAGCGAGGCCGAAGCCCATGCGCTGGTGCGGCTGATCGCCGGCATGCCAGCCAAGGTGAACCTCATTCCGTTCAACCCCTGGCCGGGCAGCCCGTACGAAACCAGCACCCAAGGCGCGATCGATCGGTTTTCGAAGATTGTGATGGATGCCGGCTTCTCGTCGCCGGTGCGCACCCCGCGCGGGCGCGATATCCTGGCGGCGTGCGGTCAGCTCAAGACTGAAAGCCGGCGGGAACGCGCTGCGCGCTGACCGGCAGGCTCGTTCGCCGCTTCGCTTGTGCTATGAATGCGACGAACGCGGAGGTGCCGAAATGCTGAACGACAAGACGCGCAAGGCGATCATGGAGCTGATCGCGCTGCATCAGGCGGCCAACACTGTATCCGCCGAAGTCGCCAGGGACAGCTTGGTGCGTGAAGGCATCTACGCCCCTGATGGACAACTGACCGCCGAATATGGCGGCCCTGGAGCCAAGCGGAAGAGGACAGGTCGCGCCAAAGCGCATCCGTGAGCCGACTCTCCACGTCCTTTGTGCTGGGGTTCCATGGGTGCGACCAGGCCGTCGCCCGGGACGTTATTTCCGGGTCACTCAACCTGACACAGAGCGATCGCGATTACGACTGGCTCGGGCCGGGGACCTATTTCTGGGAGGCCGATTCCCTGCGCGCGCGGGAATGGGCCGAGGACAAGGCGCGCCGAAGGGAGATTGCCGAACCGGCGGTTGTCGGCGCCGTCATCGACCTGGGAAATTGCCTGGATCTGCTGGTACGGGAAAATCTGGAACTGTTGCGCAACGCACATGCCGCGTTGCAGGCCACTGTCGACGAGGCCGGGCTGACCATGCCGCGCAACAGCAACCCCAGGGGCCATTCCGGTAGCGACGACCTGCTGCGCTATCTGGATTGTGCCGTGATCCGACATCTTCATGACATCGTCGATGAAAGCGCGGCCCGCGCCGGCGCGATCACAGGCGTCGACATGACGCGGTTCGACACCGTGCGCGGCCTCTTCGTGGAGGGCGACCCGATCTATCCCGGCAGCGGCTTCCGCGGCCGAACCCATACCCAGATCGCGGTTCGCTCCCCAGCCGCGATCAAGGGCTATTTCGTGCCGCGCCCGTAGCGGCGGCGGCACGGCGCGCTTGCCATCGAACACCAGCCATGCCCCCATTCCCCGCGGCGGACAGGAGGCGGACATGAACGTCGAGGTGCCGAGCCGGCAGGCGGCCACGGGGTTGCGGACCCGGGCGCCGATCGCGGATGCTGACATCCATCACTCGCCGCGCGATTTCAAAATGCTCTACCGCTATCTGCCGCAGCGCTGGCAGGCGATGCTCGACGAGTACGGCCAGCGCGCGCGCCAGGGCAATTCCTCCGGCCCGCAATACCCCAAGGGCCAGCCGGATGCCTCGCGCCGCGACGCCTGGCCGCCCGGCGGCGGGCGGCCAGGCAGCGACCTCGGCTTCATGCGTACCCACCACCTCGACGCCAACGGCATCGATCTCGGGGTGCTGAACATGATCCGCCCGCACCCTGGCGGGTTCTCCAACCTCGACCTGTCAGTGGCCGTCGCGCGCGCCATCAACGACTGGCAGGTGGCGGAGTGGACGCAACCGGAGCCGCGGCTGAAGGCCTCGCTGGTGGTGCCATACGAAGACACGGCGGCCTCGGTGGCCGAGATCGAACGCTGGGCCGGGCATCCCGACATCGTCCAGGTGCTGCTGCTCAGCCGCACCCGTGCGCCGCTTGGCAACCCGCGCTATCGGCCGATCTTCCAGGCCGCGACCGACGCGGGTTGGCCCGTCGGCATCCATGCCTTCGGCAATGGCGGCCATCCGGTGACCAGCCATGGCTGGCCCAGCCACTACATCGAGGACATGCTCGGCCACGCCCAGTCCTGCCAGGCGATGCTGACCTCGATGGTGGTCGAGGGGCTGTTCGAGGCGGTGCCCGCCCTGCGCGTGGTCCTGATCGAGGCCGGGTTCGGCTGGCTGCCGGCGCTGGCCTGGCGGCTCGACCGCGCCTGGCGGGTGCTGCGCGCCGAGACGCCGCATTTGACGCGCCTGCCGAGCGAGACCCTGCGCCGCCAGGTCTGGCTGACCTCCCAGCCGATGGAGGAGCCGGACGACTCGGCGCATCTGCGCGACTGCATCGAATGGCTCGGCTGGGACCGGCTGCTATTTGCCACCGACTATCCGCATTGGGATTACGACGACCCGGACCACTGCCTCCGATTCGCGCCAGGCGCAGCGGAGCGCCAGCTTTTCTTCCGCGGCAATGCGAACGATCTTTATCGCG
>JBBQOT010000061.1:0-9503 GCA_038331165.1 Acetobacterales bacterium | reverse complement strand
AAATGCCGGCCGCCGCGCGTGACTCGGGTTTGGGCGTAGATCACCGGGCCGCCATCCTGCAGCTTGACCGCAATCGCCGCCGGCAGCAGCAGGAAGGCACCGAAGCTGAGCACCAGCACACTCACCACCACGTCCATCACCCGCTTCAGCGCCCGGTCCAGCGGCCCGAACTGGTAGCCATCGGAATACAGGAACCAGCCCAGCTCCATCCAAGCGAGGTCAACCCGCCGCGCCTCGCGCTCCACGAAGGCCAGGTGCTGCACCACCGGGTAGCCGTTCTTCTTGCAGTCCAGCAGCTTTTCCAGCCGCATGCCGCGTCGCTCGTCGGGCGCCACCACGATCTGGTCCACGTCGTGTGCCACGGCAAGCTGGAGGTAGTTGCTGTCAGCCGCCACCACCACGGTCTGGTACGGGCCGCGGCCCACATCGGGGTCGCGCGGGCCCAGGGCGGGTTCGTGCACGAACAGCACGTCGAACTGCGGGTCGGCGCCCTGCTGGGTGACCATGGCCATCAGTTCGGCTGCCCGCCGCCCGGCGCCCACCACCATCACCCGCCGGCGCAGCACGCCGCCGCGCAGCAGGGCGAACAGCACAATGCGGGCGACCGTGGCGCAGGCCGCGAAACCCAGCATCGCCGCGACGCACAGCGCCGCCAGGCCCAGCGGTGCCGGGCGTGGCGCCCACCATTCCAGCGCCAACTGGACCCCCAAGGCCCCCAGGACTGCCAGACCGCCCGCCAGCGGCACCCGCAACAGCGCGCTGCGCGTGGACAGGATGGCATCACGCCGATACAGCCCCATTGCGTAGAGCATCGCCACCTGGGCGACCGGAAACAGCAGCAGGCCAGGGTCCAGCACCAGCGCGGCCCACCGCACGGGCTGTACCAGCCACAGCAACAACGGCCAGGTGGGCACCAGCAACAGCAGGTCAAGCACCAGCAGCACGATCCCCGTGCGCGACAGCAGCACCTTCAGCGATTGCATGCAGGGTGCTCCTCTCGCATCACGTGATGTTCGGGACTAGGGATAAAACATGAACAAAAGGCAATTTTTCGGCATTATTGACCGGACGTGAAATGATCGTCATCATTTTAGAACAAAACGGGAACTCACCACAAAGAAATGGTGCGTTACCAGGGCGCGGCATGGCAACCGACCCCGTCAACGATCGGTCAACCGCAGCTCGATACGGCGGTTCCGCGCGTAGGCATCGGGCGTGTCGCCACTCTCCAATGGCTGGTTGTCGCCGAACCCGGTCGCCGCCAGCCGGTTGGCCGGAACGCCGGCCAGCGCCAGCAGCTTCACCACGGTGATTGCCCGGCTTGCCGACAGCTCCCAGTTGGAGGCGAAGCGGGCGCCGGCCACCGGCTGGCGGTCGGCGTGCCCGTCGACGCGCAGCAGCCAGTTCACGTCGGGTGGAATGGCGCGCCCGACGTCGCGCAGCGTGTCGGCCAGGCGAAACATCTGCTCCATCCCCGCTGGCGTCAGTTCGGCGCTGCCGACCGGGAACAGCACCTCGCTCTGGAACACGAAGCGGTCGCCCACCACCTGGATGCCCGGCCGGTTGGCCAGCACCTCGCGCAGTCGGCCGAAGAACTCGCTGCGGTAGCCCTGCAACTCCTCGACCTTCTGCGCCAGTGCGGCGTTGAGCCGTTGGCCGAGGTTGGTGATCTGTACGTCCTTGTCGCGCGCCGAGGTTTCCGATGCCTCCAGCGCCCGCCCGACCGCCGCCAACTGGCTGCGCAACTCGTCGACCTGGCGGTTCAGCAGTGCGATCTGGGCGCGCGCGCTGTCGCCTAGCTTCTGTTCGTCGGCGAGCAATGCCGCCGTGGCGGCGCGACGCTGTGCTTCGGTGGTCGCCTGTGCGGCGGCCTCGCGCGCCTGCTTTTCCAGGTCGTCGCGCAGCGCTGTCAGCGCGCGCATCTGCTCGGCCATGCGCGCCAGGTCCGACAGCCGCGCCTCGATGGTCGCCCGGTCGGCGCGGACGGTGCGATCCAGCACCTCGGCCTGTGCCCGCATCTCGGCCAGCCGGGCGTTGGTGGCATCCAGTTCCTGTTGCGCTGCCGCCAGTGCGCTGCGCGCGGCCAGCAAATCCGATTGCGTGCCCTCCAAGCTGCGCCGGCTGGCATCCAGCGCGATGCGCGCGCCTTCCAGATCGCGGCGCGCCACGGAAAGCTGGGCAGCCGTCGTCGCCGCCTGCTGTGCGACCGTATCCGCCTGGCGGGCGATGTCGGCGCCCTGGGCCATCTGCTGGCTGCTGCGTGCCTGTGCGGACTGGACCAGCGCCTCGGAGTCGGCCAACCGCGCCGACAGCCGGTCGCGCTCGGCCAGCGCCAGGTCGCGCTCGCTGCGGCTGCGCTCCTGGTCGATGCGCAAGGCCGCCATTTGCTGGGCCAGCGCATCGCGCGCGCCCGATGCGGTGGCGAGGTCGCGGTTGAGCTGGGCCATGGCCAGCCGCAGCGCGCCGGCCTGGCTGCGCTCGAGCGACAGCAGGTCCGACAGCTCGCTGATCTGGCGGTTCACCCGGTCCAGCGCCCGGTCGCGCCCGGTTAGCGCCACCGAGAGGAAGGCCTGGCCGAGCACGAACACCAGCAGCACGAAGATGATCACCATCAGCAAGGTCGACAGCGCGTCGACATAGCCGGGCCAGGGGTTCATCCCCTCGCCGTGCCCCGCTCCGCGCCGCCGCAATGCCATGGCCGGCTACCGCGGCGGTTCGGCGGCAAGGGCCGCGATGGTGCGCGTCAGGATCTTGATCTCGTTACGCAATTCTGCGGTCGACTGGCTGCGGCCCTGTTCGTTTTCGGTCAGAAGCCGCTGCAGATAGAGCTCGATGTTGCGCAAATGCGCCCGTGCAGCGTCGTCCCCGCCGCCCTCGCGCGCCTCGGCCAGCCGGGCCAGCGCCGGGGCGAGCGCCTGCTGGCTTTCGGCGATGCGCAGCATCAGCTGCTGGCTCGCGCGCATGGTGTCCGACAGCGCGCCCAGCCGCTCGGTCAGCCCGATCAGCGCCTGTGTGCCCTCGCGCCGGTCGTCCTCGCCGCGCGACAGGGTGCGCTGCAAGCCTTCCATATTTTCCGCGGTTTGCTCCAGCAGCGCCTGGACATAGACCGGCACCGAGCCTTCGCCCTCGCCGCCCAGCACGCCCGACGACACCCGCGTCAGGCTCGCCAGCCACTCCTCCAACTCGTTGTAGAAGCGGTTCTGCGCCTGTCCGGCGGTGAGGTCGAGGAAGCCCAGCACCAGCGAGCCCGCCAGCCCGAGCATCGAGGCCGAGAACGCCGTGCCCATGCCGCGCAGCGGCTTGCCCAGCCCGGTCTTGAGCTGCTCGAACAGCGCGTTGATGTCGCCCGATCCCACCGACATGCCGGCGATGACGTCGGCCACCGATGCGATGGTCAGCAGCAGCCCCCAGAACGTGCCCAGCAGGCCGAGGAAGATCAGCAACCCGATCATATAGCGCGACAACTCGCGGCTTTCGTCCAGCCGCGAGGCGATGGTGTCCAGCATCGAGCGCATCGCTGCGGCCGAGATGGTGAACCGCCCACCTTCCGCTCGCCGAGAGTCGCGCGCCGCCAGCATGCTGACCATCGGGGCCAGCAGCTTCGGCGTCGGCAGGGCGGCCAGGCTCGGCCGGTTGCGCTGGAACGTCTCCAGCCACCGCACCTCGGGGGCCAGGCGCACCACCTGGCGGATGTTCCAGAAGATGCCACCGAGCAACACCGCCAGGATCACCGCGTTCAGCACCGGGTTGGCCACGAAAGCCACCATCAACTCGCCGCCCAGCAGCGCGGTGATGCCCACCACCAGCACGAGGAACACGATCATCCGGATCAGGAATACGGTGGGACGCGTCATGGGGCAGGCCTGCCAGAAGGGGGGACACCAGGCGGGGAGACGACAGTGATATCGACCCGGTCCGGCGGTCCGGCGGCGATTGCCGGCTGGTTCGACCCCAGCGCACGCACGAAGATGCGCGGCGAGGCGACACCCTCGGCGATCAGCACCCCGCGTGCCGCCAGTGCGCGGGCCAGTGACAGGCGACGCGAGGTCGAGGGGTCTTCCGGCGTGCCGGGGGCGAAGGCGGTGACGGTTACGCTGGCCTGCGCCGGCAGAAGGCGCGCGATGTCACGCACCGCTTGCGCGGTGGCCGGGTTGAAAGCCACCCGCCCGGGCCCAAAGGTGATCCGCCAGCCCTCCTCGGTGCGGCTGACCTCCCCCGGTGCATCGGCCGCCACCTCGACGATCGGTGGCGGCGGCACCGGGCGCATCGGCACGGCCAAAGGTGGTGGGATTACCGGCGGAGCCGGGGGGGCCATCGGTAGCAGCGGCGGCGGCGTTGGGGCCGCCACCGCAGACTCGGCGCCCGTTGTCCCGCTGGCAGGGGGCTCGGATGTCGGGGCCAACACCGGCGCCGGATCGGGCGCATCGGGCATCGTCGGCGCCGGGGCCGACGCAGCCGGCGCGGCGGCTACGGGCGGCGCCGGTGCCTGGCGCGGCTGGGCGGTGCCGCGCTGCCGCTGCGGCCGCTCCTTCGCCGCGGGAGCCGGGGTGGTCGGCGTGCCGCTCAATTCGTCCAGCGCACGCCTATCCACACGCCCTTGCGCTCCCGCCTCGCCGACAACGAGCAAGCCAGCCATTCCGAACGCCAGGAGAATCACGCTGCGCATGGGTGCGCGCACCCTACCGGACCAATCCCGGCTGCTCAATCAAGCTTTGGCCTCGCCCATCGTGGAAGCGGGCCGGGCCACACACCCCACCTAACCTCTGCCCGACCGCCCCGCTGCCGCCACCCCGTCGGCCACCGCGGCCATCAAGTTGGCGTGCAGATGCGGGTTCGCCGCCACCACTTCGCCCGACGTGATCGGGTCCTGACCGCCCTGCGGATCGGTCACATAGCCGCCGGCCTCGCGCACGATCAGCAGCCCCGCCGCCATGTCCCACGGCTTCAGGCCGAGTTCCCAGAACCCCTCGTAGCGCCCGGCCGCGACCCAGGCGAGATCGAGTGCGGCCGCGCCGAACCGGCGGATACCGGCCACCTGTGGCATCAGCGTCGCCAAGGTGCGGGCAAACGCCAGCCGCCGGTGCGGCGCCACCACGGCGAAGGGAATGCCGGTGGCGAACATTGCTTCCTTCATGTCGCGCCGCGCCGACACCCGCAGCCGCCGCTCGTTGAGGAACGCGCCGCCGCCCTTCTCCGCCCAGAACATCTCGTCGACCGCGGGGGCATAGATGCAGCCCGCCGCGATCTCGGTGGTGCCGTCCTGCAACCGCCGCTCCAGCCCGATGGAAATCGCCCAGTGCGGGATGCCGTGCAGGAAGTTGCTGGTGCCGTCCAGCGGATCGACCACCCAGCGCCAGGTCCAGTTGTCGCTGCCCGAGGCGCCCGATTCCTCCATCAGGAAGGCGTAGCCCGGGCGGGATTTGTACAGGTCATCACGGATCGACTGTTCGGCGCGCAAATCGGCCTGGCTGACGAAATCCCCCGGACCCTTCACGCTGACCTGCAACTGCTCCACCTCGGCGAAGTCGCGCAGCAGGCGCTTGCTGGCGCGCTGTGCCGCGTTCTGCATCACCGTCATATGGGCCGACAGACGCATGGCCATGGGCGGCTCTCCTGAAACGCAAAAACGACATAGGGCGGACTTGCGCCCGCCCTACCCGACAGCCCCGAGGCGGGCCGCTGCCCGCGTGCCTCGACTCAGCCCTTGAAGCGCTCGACGTAGGTTGAATCCTCGATCCGCACCACGATCCGCTCGCCGGATTCGATGAACGGCGGTACCTGCACCTTCACCCCGTTCGACAGCCGGGCCGGCTTATACGACGACGAGGCGGTTTGCCCCTTCACCACCGGATCGGCCTCTACCACCTCCAGGATCGCGGTTGACGGCAGGTGGATCGCCACCGCGTCACCCTCCACCAGGTCGACCTCGACCGTCATGTTGTCCTGCAGGTACGGCGCCTGGTCGCCCATCAGGGTGACCGGGATCATCGCCTGTTCGAAGGTTTCGGGGTCCATCAGCACCAGGTTCTCGCCGTCGGTGTAGGAGTAGGTGTACTCTTTCTGGTCCGTTTGCAGCCGCTCAACGGTATCGGCGGTGCGCCAGCGCTCGTTGGTTTTATTGCCGGTCTTGAGGTTGCGCATCTCCACCTGGATGAAGGCACCGCCCTTGCCTGGGGTGATGATCTGCTGCTTGAGCACGGTCCAGCGCTGGCCCTCGTGCTCGATCACTTGGCCGGCGCGGATCAGGTTCGCCTGCTGCTTCATCTCAGTTCTCGCGGAGTTGTGCCGATCGGAGCGCGGTGTCTAGACGGAACGGGCAGGAGGGGCAAGAACGGGCGCGCGACGGAGGGTTCCATGCCGCCATACAACTATGTCATCGCCGATGTGTTCACCGATCGCGCCTATGGCGGCAACCAGCTTGCCGTGCTGCCGGATGCGGAGGGGTTGAGCGACGCGCAGATGCAGGCGATCGCGCGCGAGTTCAACCTGTCGGAGACCACCTTCGTCACCCCGGGCAGCGCGCCCGGCCGATTTCGCGTGCGCATCTTCACCCCAGGCGCCGAGTTGCCGTTCGCCGGCCACCCCATTGTCGGCACCGCGATCGCGTTGCGCCACCTCGGCCGCGTCAGTGCCAATTGCATCTTCGAGCTGAAGGTTGGCCCCGTCCGCGTCGAACTGGGCGACGTCGGCGCGACATTCTTTCGCGATGGCGCGCCGGAGGTTCGCACGCCCAGGCTGACCCCGGCCGAACTGGCCGCCTTGGTGGGCACGCCCAGCCTGGCCGGCGACGCCTTCGAGGCCGGTTATGGAACGGCCTTCCTGTTCATCCCGCTGCCTGACCGCGCGGCGGTCGCCCATGCAAGGCTTCGACTGGAGCTGTGGCAGCAAGCCGAGGAACGGCTGTGGGGCCATGGCGCCTATGTCTACGCGATTACCGGCACGCAGGATGGCGCCACCCAGGTGCATGCCCGCCTGTTCGCGCCCGATCTCGGGTTGGGCGAGGACCCGGCCACCGGCTCGGCGGCGGCCGGGCTGGTCGGGGTGCTGCCGGGGCCGGATGACGGCGTGCATAAGGTCGCCATCACCCAGGGCGTGGAAATGGGCCGGCCCAGCCTGATCCACGCCAGCGCCACCCGCGTCGGTGGCAAGGTGCACGCCATCACTATTGGCGGCGGTGCGGTGGTGGTCGGCGAGGGCCGGCTGATCCGCCTGCCATGACGGCGCGCTGGCACCCGGAGCGGCTGGCGGCGCGGCTGCCCTATCTGCGCCGCCGCGCCCGCCTCGCCGCCGGGGTGCGGGCGTTCTTCGATGCGCGCGGCTATCTCGAAGTCGAGACGCCGTATGCCGTCACCGCACCGGGCGAGGAGGTGCACCTGGCCACCTTCGCCACCGAGCAAATGACGCCCAACGGCGAGCGGCGGGCGCTGCGGCTGCACACCTCGCCGGAATTCGCCATGAAGAAGCTGCTGGCCGGCGGGGTGGGGCGCTGCTTCCAGCTTGCACGCGTCTGGCGCAACGGCGAGGGCAGCGACCTGCACAGCGCTGAGTTCACCATGCTGGAATGGTATCGGCCGGGCGGCACCATGGATGACCTGATCGACGAGGCGGCCGCGTTGCTGCGGGCTGTGCTGCCGCCGGCGTTCACCTGCCGTGGCATCGAATGCTCACTCGAAGACTTTGAGAAGCTGACTGTTGCCGAGGCTTTTTCGCGCCATATTGGCGCTGATTTGCTGGGCACGCTGGACGACGCCCCCGCACTCGCCGCGCAGGCCGGGGTGGCGCTGCGCGATGGCGAGGACTGGGAGGACCTGTTCTTCCGCCTGCTGCTGGATCGCGTGGAGCCGGCGATCGGCCGTGGCCGCCCGACTTTCCTGACGCACTGGCCCGTCGCCCAGGCGGCGCTCGCGCGCCGCGACCCCGCCGACCCGCGCGTGGCCGAACGGTTCGAACTGTTCGCCTGCGGCATGGAACTCGCCAACGCCTTCGTGGAACTCACGGATCCCGTGGAACAAAGGGCGCGCTTCGAGATCGATCGCGCCCGGCGGCATGCGTTGTACGGCGGGCCGGACTGGCCGCTGGACGAGGATTTCCTGGCGGCGCTGGAGCATGGGTTGCCCCCTTGTGCGGGCATTGCGTTGGGGTTTGACCGGCTGGCGATGCTGGCCGGCGGGGCCGCGCGGATCGACCAGGTGTTGTGGCTGTGAGGTCGCCCTGATTTTGCCATCGGGAGGGTGCAGCGTTCGGCCATGGAGGGCGAGATGATGCGCATGATGATCTTCTTTCCGGTGACGGCCTTTCTGATTGCAGCGGGGCTGCTCGTCGGCTGTGCAGAGACCGGGCGCAGCGGGTTCGAGGTGCGCATGGGTGCCCTGGTCGGGCTGCCCGAGGACGCGTTGCGCGGCCGGATGGGGGCGCCTGCCTATGACCACACCCATGAAGGGCGGCGGAGCCTGGGCTATAGCGAAACCTGGACTGAAACGGTGTTCCAGCCGGGCGGCGGGCCTGGCGGGATGTTTCAGGAGCTCACGCGGCGCTGCGAGGTGATCTTCGCCGTGGACGAGGGGCGGGTGGCGGGGTTTCGGACACGTGGCGGCGCGTGCGGCTGGGCGGGGCGGCAGAACTTTTCGCAAGCCTAGCGAGTTGCGAGGTCAGGGCAATCGCCTGACCTTGCTGGCGTTATCCGAACCACCGTTTGGGATGACCTGGGACCAAGCAAGTCCGGGGCTTCGCGCCGCAACGGCAGCGCCCTGGCCTTGCCTTGCTTCGATGGGTCATTGTTAACAAGGATTGGTATTACACCAATCACTGTTTGGGATGACCCATGGCCAAGCAAGGTCAGGGCTCCGCCCTGGACCCACCAGGGGCCAAGCCCCTGGACCTTAAATATATGAAAATAAAAGGGTTTCCAAAGGCCGCCGGCCTTTGGTGGGTCCAGGGCAAAGCCCTGGCCTTGGCTATATATATCGGTTAATCATTAGAGGGATTGGTATTACACGCCGCCTGCCACGGCGATGGCCGCGTTCATCGCGCGCACGCCGGCGGCGGGACCGTCCGGATGGTTCCAGACCGCCCCAATGACGGCAAGGAAATCCGCGCCGGCCTGCACCAGTGGGCCGCAGTTCTCCGCTGTAATTCCGCCAATGGCGACGCACGGCAGCTCCATCAATTCCGACCACCATTGCAGCAGGTCGGGCGTGGCGCTGAACTTGGCGTCCTTGGTGGTGGTGGGGAAGAACGCGCCAAACGCCACGTAGTCGGCCCCTTGCTCGCCTGCGGTCATGGAGAGGTCGCGGCTGTCGTGGCAGGTGACGCCCATCATGAGATCGCCCAGGATCTTCCGCGCCACCGTGGCAGACATATCAGTCTGCCCGACATGCGCGCCGTCGCAGCCATGCGCCACGGCAAGATCGGGCCGGTCGTTCATCAGCAAGGCCACGCCGCGCGATTGCACCACCGGGCGCACCGCGTCGATGAAGCGCCTGAGCGCATCGTCGTCCAGGTTC